>CAIYTD010000354.1 GCA_903928955.1 Oligoflexia bacterium
AATAATTACAGCAATTTAAAATAAAAAAACTTTTTAATTTGACATCCCGCTTTTCTTAAGTTAAGTATTTTTTATTTAAAAATAATCTAATTGATATAGGAAGCGGTTCATGAGTTATTATAGTTGTTTTTTCGGACTTACAAGGTTTTTTAGTTTCATAGTGTTGCTCAGTTTTACTGCACCAGTCAATGCAGCCCTCATCCCTATTGTCAAAGGGATGAACGCTAGCATGGGTGAAGGGTATCTACCTAAGGAAGACGCTTTTAAAGGTTTGTGCGTTACAGGAACAACTGGACAGATCCCTTCCAATATTGATTCAAGCTTTGATTTTACTGCGACTGTATCTAAGGAGCAGATGGCGGAAGAATTAGGAATTGATCTCAAAGGAAGCGCTCAATTTGGGGTTACAAAAGCAAGCATGGCAGCTAAATTCCTAAAAACATCGATGTCGGATGCTTATTCAATTTCTGCGATGTATACAGGAACTTATAGTTTTCACGATGAAGGATTTACAACTGAACCAACCTTAACTCCTAGGGCACTTCAATTGACAAGTCCAATCTCTATTGGGAGAGGAATCGATAATCCAAAAATATGGGAAAACACCTGTGGTCAGGAATTTGTCAATCGCCGTGAGTTTGGAGCAAAGCTATTTTTCTCCATTCGTATTGATTTTAAATCGGAAGAAGAAAAACAAGCCCTTGCAGCAAGTTTCAGCTTGAGCGCTCCTTTAGTGACCGCTGAAGCTTCTGTAAACACAGCCTCCTCAAAAACAAGTAAAGAAACACGAATTACCGTATCTGCTTTACAGATAGGGGGTGACGTCAGTCAGATTACGCGGATTTTTGGAAATGGTACCACAACTCCAGGTAACGATGGTGCGACAGCAGTTGTTAGTTGTTCCATGGGTGATTTTAATGAATGTAGAACAGTCTTAGGTAATGCCGTAAGGTATGCTACTAATATTGACACTGGGTTTCCTTCTCAACTGACCACAAGAGCTAATCAAGCATTACTGAGAGTGCACACGAAGCCCTATGAACAAATGTTTGTTTACAATATGCATACTGCTGAAACAATGCTTGCTTATGAAAATGCACGTAACAAATTGATTCAACTTTTTCA
Source organism: Oligoflexia bacterium (assembly GCA_903928955.1). Classification (GTDB taxonomy): domain Bacteria; phylum Bdellovibrionota; class UBA1018; order UBA1018; family UBA1018; genus CAIYTD01. The sequence goes on from CAIYTD010000354.1 coordinate 1,126, forward strand.
TAAAAACTACGATTTATCCATTCGTACTTCTCGCCTGGCCAACCCCAATGAGCGCATTTTGAGACTGAGTCCAAGACAAGAGCGGATAATTACAGACACTGATCTGGCTATTTCCAGAAATATCGCCAAACTCACTCAAGCGAACGCCGAGTGTTTTCAAACTCCAAGTAAATGCATCTCTCATCTAGCTATTTTACAGGGAGAACGTATTGTAAAACCTTTTAATTATTTCAATCCCATGCGCTTGATGCGTTGGGCTCGATCCTCCGGCGCACAGCAAGAGAGTGATGCTTCAGAGCAACCTACAGGCGAAAAACAATTAGAAGAAATTGATGAAAGCGTTTTAATGATTCGCCCTGAAACTTTTGCTCAGTATTGTGATTTCTGGAAGTCTATTGTAGCAAATGCTACACAGAAAGAGACTATAAAATCGCTGATTGCAAAAGCAAAATCCATTGAGTCCGAGCCATTTGCAACAAACACTGATCAATGTGCAGTAGCAGAAAATATATTAAGTCATAGAACTGGCTTAAATCTTACTGCTGAGCAGTTAAAAGATCCTGATTCTGCTGAGGTCGAAGCAACATTTACCACTTCGATTTCCGACTTAAAGATTTTATCAGTATTGACTCAGCTCGAAACACTGAATCTCAGTGGCAATGCGATTGCTGATATCTCACCCTTGCAGCACTTAACAAACTTAAGAAAACTCAACCTCAGTAATAATGAGATTGCAGACGTTAATGCATTGATTCATTTACCCAATTTAGTTGAGCTAGATCTGAGTGGAAATGGAAATAGATTAAGAGATGTCGCTGGATTGGCTCTTCATCCCGCGTTAACTCGGCTCAATTTAGCGAATAATTGGGCAGGAATTCAATGTCCATTTGCGGATCCTACTCGATGTACCTTGGTTGTACCAGGAGCTGGAACATCTTTTGCTGCACTAGAAACAGGCCTTCATCAGGGCCGAGCTCACCATGTGGCGTTTCCCCTACATGGAGATCGAGTACTAGTCATGGGTGGGAGTCGGTATAAACCTATTTGTGAATGTAGTAACGGCAATTATACTATCACAGGAAACCTAACTGCTGTAACTAATTCATATTGTTTGCAATCAGAAATCTACGATTATGGGAATGATACGTGTACACCTTTGCCAGGATTAGATGTAGGAACTCATCATTCAGCAGGTGTTGTACTCAATGATGGTCGAGTTCTTCTTACTGGTGGCTTTGGAACTGCTATTGAACAGAGTCCATACTGTAAGGACACTCTGAGTGTTGCAATGTTCACGGAAAAAGGCATGCAAAATGCGATTACTTATAATCCAGCCACTCAGGCAGTCGATCATTTACAATTAATTGTGCCCAGAGCAATGCACACAGCTACAAAATTAAATGATGGAAATGTGTTAATTGTAGGCGGATCAAAAATAATACTTCATCCACGGCCTGCTATCCCGTCAATGTTATCAATGTTATCGATGTTTTGTGGCAAAGCGCCGATAAGTGTCAAATATGGATTAGCTTCTGCTGAAATTTTTGATCCAAATACGAATGCATTTACTCCAGTAGCAGAAACACTAAGGAGACCTCGAGCAGGGCATACTGCTACATTGCTTTCTGATGGCAATGTTTTATTAACAGGAGGTAGAGCAGAGAATGAAATCTTGCGAGATGCGATTCTTTATGACTCTCTGAGTGGACGGTTTCAGGCCTTGAGAGCACAAATGAGTGCAAGTCGTTATGCTCATCAAGCCACATTGCTTACCAAAGGATCATTGGCAGGTAAAGTTCTGATCACGGGGGGATACTCTCAAATCGGTCCCGATATTTATGAAGGGATTCGGGACGCTCATAATCCTTTGCAAGAAGCGGAGCTTTATGATCCAGTGAGTAAAGCATTTGAACCGATCCACGCCCAGATGATTTCAGCAAGAGCTGAGCATACAGCAACACTTTTGGAAGATGGAAATGTACTTCTTGCAGCGGGAATTGGAGCTCCAGCAGAAATTGGAAAAAATTCGGAAGCTCAAAGATCAGCAGAATTATTCGATCTCGCTACAAATAGTTTTATTTCTATTCCAATGGATATGAATCAATGTAGAGCAGGGCATACCGCAACCCCATTATCTAGCACTCGAGTACTCATGATTGGCGGACACCATGAGTGCAAGTTTTGGGATACTTCGATTATGACAAAGGATGGACGGGCAATTTATCCGCCTCAAGACGTTAATATAGGTGAATTGATAGGCTCTAAATGTGAGCTTTTTGATTACCGATAGACGAAAAGATATAGGTCAGAGGGGTCGGGATTTTAAGCTCGACCCCTCTGACCTCATATAAAAAGCCGAGACATTCTAAAATAAATATCTCAGCTTAAATCCCGTCAACAAAAGATTTGATACTAATATCTTCGTCAATCTCAAGCCAATGGATCCCATAGCCGCCAGGAGAAATCTCTATCTTGCTCCGTTGAGCTTCTGTTGCATGCATCAGTCGTGAAAACCACGCAATAGGAATTGACATCCAAAAATAAAGTAACTTTGCTTTTTATTATTTCTAATGCCTGGCGCTGATCTCGTGGAGAAAGATTATAAGAGAACTCAATTATTAATGATGGAATTCATATCTTCATTTCTCCTCATATACGGCTAAGATGAATGTGCGAGGGTTCATCGCCTTCATTAGAATAGAAGTAAAAACGAAATCCGTTTTCACGATGAATAGTGGGCATGAATATCTCTTTCTCATTTTTAATCAAGATTGAAATAAAATTTTAAGCCCATGATCGGCCATCCTAAGGCTATAAACTATTTTTCACAAACTTTGTTTCTAAATGCTGAAACCTACTCTCAGTCTTCCAATCGTTAACCACAAAAAAAGCGTGTATCACTCCTGGAATCCAAAAAAAGAGTGTGAGCAAAAAATTAAACATCGCCTGAAAAATTTTCCCAGTCAATAAGACGGCAAACGGAGGTAAAAAAATACATAAAATAGACCTCATGCATTTTCCTTAGGAGGAGGAGTCGAGGCTGCTTTCTGAATATCTTCCAAAACCTCTTGAACATGAGTAGTGGGGTTCACGTCAGAATAAATTTTAATAATCTTTTGTTCAGGACTGATTAAAACGCTTTCTCGTTTTGTCAGCCCAAGAAGTGGAATGCTTCCGATCCCAAATGATTCAGCTAATTTTCCGCCTGGATCTACCAAAAGATCAAACGGTAACTGATATTTTTTCTTAAACTCAAGATGACTCGCTTGATCTTGTGTAGAAGCACCTAAAATGACGGTATTGCATTCCTTGAGCTGGGAGAATTCGTCCCGAAAACTGCAGGCTTGCTTCGTACAACCTGGAGTATCATCTTTGGGGTAAAAATAAATAAGGACAAATCTGCCCTTGTAATCCGAAAGGCGGACCATTTTTCCATCCTGGTTAGTGCTGGTAAAACTTCGAGCTTTATCGTTAACTTTGAATGTAATCACTGCAACCTTTTATAAAAAATAGATCTAACCTGAGCCGTGGGGACGCTTTCGAATAGTATGCGTTTCCGAAGCTCGTTGATCGAGAGAAGTTTGAAGACTATACCAAGCGTAAGTAAAAATTGCTCCTGAAATAGAAAATGCTGCAACCCAAGGAATCCACCATCGGGCTTTGCGAAGTACATGCACCATATTCTGAGTAACCTGAGCAAGACCCATTAACTGAGTGCGAGTCACCTCCAGTTTCTCATTCATGGCAGTAATCGGTTGAATCGAGGAATCATGAATGGATCGGTTCAACCGATCAGAAATAGACTTTACGTCAACCACTTGTGCAGCATTTTGGAGGGCTAAGGTAGTCTTCTCAAGGCCCTTTAAAGTGGCCCTTGCTGTGGCATTGATCTGCTCAATTGCCTGTGCTCCAGTGACTGCCTGGGCTGTTGCAGCGTCCAGTAATTTCCTCGTTTCAGCAAGAATAGCTAACTGCTCTTCTCTGAATTTTGTACGCTCCATCGCTAGTTCGCCTGGAACCTGCCGAGTGACGGTCGCCACTACTCCCAATACTTCCATGAGATTAAAAATCTCATCCTCTGGAGGAATCGATTTCAAATGTGCTAGAGATCTCCAGTAATCAGCTTTCAAATCCTCAGGAACCCAAACGGACAGGCGATCAAAATTACTTTTCTTTTCATCCATGAGCTCTCCCTTTCTCCACTCTATCCAAGAAAAAGCTGTTGCACTCGATCAAACTCAGAGTTCATTTTTCTTCTATAAGACTGCACTCGAATCACTGAGCTTACTCTTGAAAGCTCTGGGATATGAGAAGCCTTTCTCTCGGCAACAGACTGGAGTGTTAAACCATGGGTTCTCATTAAATTTTGAATCTCAGGAATCCTCGATTCCATGCTGATGACTTCAGGCTGAAAGATTTCCCTAAATTTTTTAGCAGCAGCCGACTCCTCTGACCAGAGCTTAAAAGTAGCTTGATGGTTTTCACCAGAATTCAGAACAATCAAATATTTCACGCGTTTTTGGAGTTTCTCAGCCCACTGGAGTATGCTTTCAAGACTTGCTGGATCGGGTGTTAAAACACCTACCGCAACAAACTCTACGTTTAATTCTTTCACAGCTTCATACATCGAATCAAACCACTCATGGGTGACTTGGCCACTGGATGCGCCCATGTCTGCAAATAAAATAGAGTGTTGATCAATATGATCTAAAAGAACATCTAAACCCCTACCACCATGAATGCTGAGCTTCTTGGAAATTTCTGGGAAAAAATGAACTAAACTCCCTTTCGTCTTATTCTCTGTATCTAAATCCAAAATGGCAGTAGGCAGCCCTTTTGAGAGATACCACTCCACCAATGATGAAATAAGTGTCGTTTTCCCTACTCCACCTTTACCACCCATTGAAAATACAATTTTTTTCTGTTTCACTTTCATACAACTTTCCTTTTCATTCAAAAAGACCCTTATATTCAAATAGTGTTACTTTCTCAGGCGGATTCGCTGTGCTGGAAGCTCCTTCAGCATTCTCAGTTTTTGGATCCTTTTTTTGAAAGCCCATGCTTTTCTTACGGGGACTAGATTTTTTTGATGCCCCGTTTTTGAGCGCCCAATATTGAGTAAGCCACGTCACACTGACTTGAATCCCTTCCTTTTGAAAGAAGTCGGCAATTTCCCGAAACGTCCAATGTTTCTTTCTGAGCGTGGCAATGACCTCGTAATGAGGATCCAGTACGCTGCGGGTTCCCTTATCCGGTTGTTGTTGCGCTTTTTCTAAAAGATGACTCATGCTTTCACCATTTGTTGACAGTTAAATACCAGTATTTTACGTTATTTACAATTACTATTATTGTAAATAACGTTTTTCATACCATATTTTTTGCGTTAATTGCAATGATTAATAAGTATTATGCGTTATTGTAGATTTATGTCAGATTTTTTGTTTTAAAATGAAATGATAGACAGTTATTTTACATATTTTTTAACGTTAATAAAAAGTTATAATAACGTTATTTACGATTGTTTCACGGGTTTCGCTTTAGGCCTAAGCTATGTTAGGGGAGATGTCTGTATGCTTTAATAGCGATTTGAAAAATCGCTTGCTGCTGTCGACCGGACACGCAGTGTTCGTGGCGGCAGCAGCACTTCTCCAAGCTACTCAAATAGGGAATATAGGGATAGGGCAAGGACTGCACTTTCAGCAATTCTTTAGAATTGCTGGGGCGCAACAAGGTGGGATTCAGGGGGTGGTTGAGGTGGGAATTTGGGTTGAACTGACAAATAAACTAAGTTTGGAGATCTTGTTTTTCGGATCTCTCTCTCCCCTCACGCCGGGCGAAACTCAACTGTTTTGATTCCGACTCAGCTGCCTAAAAATCTAACCCGCAAGAAACATAATCTCACGTAAATCTTCTAGGAGCCCCTTATGCTTTTTATCCAGAAGCTCCCTTTTCATCTGCACAATAATTCCTTTTACTACTTCTGCTTTGTTAAGTTTCGTGTCCCGCTCTAATTTTAAAAAAATATTATTAAGCTCATCATTCAGCTTAATTGAAAATCGAGCACTAGACTTACCCTGAGCTTCTTCAGAATCTAAAAGTGTAGAGAATCGAGCATGGACTCCTTTCATTTGACTCACCTTTTGAAGATAGTATCTAAAAAGAATTGTTTGCTTCGACTCATTGGCGCCGTAGCCAAGCTCATAACAGGACATCACTAAAGCGTCCTGCAAATGACGAGGGATTCGAGCTTCAATCGCATGTCGAGAATAATGAATAACCTCCTGAATACGAGGAACGGATTGCTGAGGAATTGAAACTACCCGATCACAGTCGTCACAAACTGCAGCCAACACGTTTGGGACCACCCCCTTACCTGAACTCAAAGGGACATCACGCTCTTTGAAAGTAGTAGGACGAACCCGATTACAAAACTGGCAGATCGCCTTAGAATTCTCACCCATTTTATAAAGTCTCATGACTTGACCCCTTTCTTGCTTCGATGAACGCTAATAAACCAAATTTCCGGCTCCAAAAAATAAAGCTTGATATACCAAGATTCTTTTTCAGAAGTAGAGTCTATTTTCGCTTCGGGCTTGAAAATATGAACATTTACGTTCGAAACCATATGATGTGGGAAAAAGGAATACTGCATTCCTCTGCAAGCATTTAACAAATAAATCACTTGCTCAATAGTTAAATCCCCAACTAGAAGAAGATTCTTTTCCTCAATCTCATCACGAGCCTCATGCTGGATTCGACCCTCACGAATTGCTTGGATTGCCTGACAGCGAATTTCTTTGAAGCCCATTTAAAATAATGTACGATATATTACGTACATTAGCAAGATTAAAACCATAGAACCTAAGTCTACCGAAATGATCTCTGTACGCAGAACTCAGCATCTACGCAGGACAATATTTGACACCCTTATGATTACAGAAGAAGATTAAAAGCTGTGGGGTGAGTGTGAATTCCAAAAATTTCCGCTTAAAAGTAAGTATTCCGAGTATAGCTGCGTCATTCATTTGTCATATGACATTTGGGATGCCTCCCGTAGTTTCGCCACTTCCTGAACAGGAAGCACAAGGAAAAATTCAACCTCAGGAACCGCATTTAAATAAAGTTAACGTAATTATTACAATGACAACGGCAGATCAAGAAAGTAGCTTCGATAAATATTTCAATGGTGTAAAAATAGCAGCAGATGGTGCTGAGTTTCTAATACAAGGTTCTCCAATTTCTGGAAAATATAAAGAAAGATATGCCCGAATTTTAGCCCAAGCAGGTGGGCGTGAGTGGAAACTTACGGATACAGAAGATAAAAAAAACTCCAGTAGATCCGGCTCCTATATTCCCTGAACGCGGGCGAAGACAACCTGAAAATCTTCCTCTCACTTCTAGGAAGAACTTGGATGATGTATTGCAACATCCTGTATTTCCCGACGCAAAAACGACATTATTAGTGATGTTAGGACATGGATCTAAAAGTTTAGATGGATCTATTGAAAAAGTTGGATTTCCGCTATGGCCAGGAAGTGATGGGCAAAAACAAAGATTATCGATAGCGCAATTAGGTAAGTCTATAGCCCGTAGAAAAGTGAAAAAACCACTGAGAATACTTTGTGCAACATGTTATGGCGGTGGAATTCATCACATTACAAGCACTACACCAAATGTATGCGGCGCTTCTACGACAATTTATAGCATGATCAGTAAGAGCTGGGTGCCACAATCTCAATTTATTGAAGGATTTTGGGAAGATATTGTCAATCAAGGCGATTTAAAGAAGAGCTTCGGAGAAGCAGTTTTAGCTGCATACAGAAAAGATGAAAAGAATATCGGCATTGGTCAATTATCTAGTTTTGACTATATTGACCGAATTTTAGAACGAGGACAATACAATACTTCAATTGATCAATTGGCTTCTATTACAGGAAAAAAGAGAGCAAGAAAAATTTCACGTCCACCAAAAACTGCTATTCCTGTAGAAGCCCACTTAATCTCTGGAATCGACGAGTTTTTGCGTCCGAATAAATATGGAAGAAGGTCTTCTACACCTGGAACCCACCCTGAAAGATCTGATTCGCGTTCAAGAGAACTCCTTCCTCCGGGTAGCACGCTAGTGGATCTTATTGAGAGTATTATTGGGCCTTCGGACGAAGCCGGTTTGTCTGAGAGTGATAAGGAGCGCAACAGGAGGCATCAGATTAGATTACTTAAGGAGAGAGTTCAGGCATTGAAGGCCATAGGTGTGCCTTCTAAGTTTATTAAAATCTTAAATGAAGAAATTAGCCAGCTTCGTGAACTACCTATTAGCGAATTTCCAGATGATTTAGTTCAAAATATTCAAGACTATCGTACGGACGCAGCTGCTTTTTTTAATACCGTGAGAAAAGCGACTGAAATAAGTAACACAATAGAAGAAAAAGAAGAAGAAGAGAGATATAAAGACTTAAAACGGCGCAACGCTAAACGCGCAGTCTTCCTAGGTCAAGACTTGATCGACTGGGAAAACAGTCAAAAATTTATTGAAACTAAAAAGAAAGAATTAAAAAAAGAACAAACACTTCAGGAAAATCAGTTTAAAGACCTAGAGAAATCATATAGCAAGGTTTTTAAGTATTCGCATACTCTTTCAAAAATTGGCGATTTAGAAACCGCCTTAACCACCCACGAGTTTAATCGATTTCAAAAAGATAAATTGATTGAACTTTTAAAGTGTGAGTGGGAAACTCCGCTTTAATGCTTAATCTTCTTCTGGATCTCGAGAAAGATAATCTTCATCAGAAGAATCATGACTAGCATAACTAGCAGCAGACCGACCATCTTTATCATAGTCTTCGTACATTTTTTCTTCTGGTATTTTTTTTCTCAAGCTTTCAGGCCATTGATCCAATCTTCTTTGCAAAAAGAGATAATGCAAAAATGTTTTTCCTTCCCTATTTTTTTCGTAATAAAGTTCTTTCGGTGTAACACTTAACAAAAGCCTTAAACTTTCATAATCAACCTTTAACGCAGCATGCGACAAAGGGGTTAAATCAATATTGTTACGGATATTGATTTTATCTTTTGGAATTTTTTTTAAAATAAAAGAAAGAACATCATGTTTATCAAGAGAAATCGCAAGTAAAATTGGGGTTGATCGATTATACATTTCAGAATTAATTGGATCTGAAAGCATTTGCTTAGCTACTTGAGGATCATAAAATGATACCAACATTTTAAGCATATCCAGAGTGCCATAAAAAACTGCTGTGTGAATGGGTGTAAACCCTTCTTTAAGGAGAATTGACTTTAAAAGTGCTGGATTTTGACCAATATCTTCTCTCACTCCGTCTAGATCGTTTTCTTTAATCTTGCTATGAAATGAGACAATCTCTTTCGACCTAACGATTTGAGCAACTTCAGGCGTTCTTACTTCTTCTTCTGGATGATCGATAGAGATTGAATGGCTAGAATGATTGCTAACTGTGCGAGAAGTTCCGGCATTTTTGTTACTTTGAGCAGTCTTAAGACGTTTCAGTGGCCTAAGGCTGTGTTCATGGCAATCTTCCATTCCAAAAGCAAGTGACGAAAACCCAATGCTAACCAAGATTGCAAAAGATTGGAAAACTAATAAACTAGAATGCTTTTGAGTCATTTAACACCACCTAAAGAATACGAATTCCTTATATTTTGAATCTATGTATATCGCTTTATAAAGCTCTAGACAAGATATTATGACTCTGAAAGTCAGATCAATAATAGTTAAATAAAAAGAAGCCCATTTGTAGCTTCAATAGGAGCGGTGGATAAGATACAAAGACAACAGCACTTATTTCTCCCATTTTAAAATGAAACGCTATTTAACGTATTTTTTGTAATTCTCAATGAGATGTACACATTAACTCATACCGCGAGATACTTACCGCTTGATTCCACTGGCCGAGCATGTATTTTCCAGTCGTAGCGACTGAAGAATGTCCTCAAGTTGACTGCACTAAAGAAATGGGGACCTCCGGAGCTGTTGCTTTCGAGAAGATTTCCGGCATGCTTCAGTGTAATAGCGCTGCCCTCGATAACAACTCGTACAAATGAAAAATTGACAACGACAGCACACGATCTCAAAGAACTCTATGGAAAACTAAAAAGGTAAAAATCGGGAACTCGACTCTTGCGGGCGTGCGTGTAAGTATTTTCCAGTCGTGGCCACCGAAGCGTGACCCAGAGTGGCTTGAACCAAATGAATCGGGGCACCCTGATCCAGTGAGTGAGAAGCATGAGCGTGGCGGAGCCAATGCGGAGTGACTCGCTTCGGGATTCCAGCTCGGAGCCTGGCTTTATCAACGATGATTTGAATCGATCTTTTTGAAAGTCTCGGATTCCCCCACTCGCGGGATGTGAAAACTGCGGATGTGACCTTTACCGGATGAGGCTGTAATTTCAGCAACTCCTTAAAAACTCCTGGGCTCAGAACTACAACACGTTTTTTGTTTCCCTTACCTAAGATTAAGAGTTGTCCCTCCCCTTTTTCACGCTCTTGAAGATGCTCCCAATTGAGGGCGATCAATTCTGAAAGCCTGAGTCCCCCTGTGTAGAGAGTTTTTAGAATCACTTGATCTCTAAATTCTCCAGTCATTGCAATCATTCGAACCACTTCTTCTTGGGTTAAATAACGTTCACTTATTTTGTGATGCACCTCCATTTTGGGGAGAAAAGCAGCAATATTTGTTGGGAGATATCCGCTCTTCACTGCATAGCTAAAAAAAGATTGGATCACGGCAAGGCGCAATCTTTTTGATTCATGAGCCTGGTAGCTTTTCAGTTCCAGGAATGCTTTCATCGATCCCAAGGTGGTATTGCGAAGAAGAACAGGATTGAGAAAACTGAGGAACTCTAAAACGATTCTCTTGTAAGACTCCTGCGTTCTTTGGGTTTTTCCAAGCAAAAAACTTTTAAGGAGTTCTCGGTCCAGAGTGTTCTCAAGCGGAGGTGGGCTATTTTCAGAATTTCCATCAGATAGGTCCACTCTATTTGGGCAAGAGGGGCGAAAAAACGCAGGCGTTTCTGGATTTTGGGAATTTTGAGGAAAATCGGGTTGAGGAAGAGAATCGGTCCAATCAGTTGATTTATTCAATCAGGTAATTCCTTTTTGTTGACTTTTTTAATCTATTATAGAGGTTATAACGGAGTCAAGGGATCATGATACACCTAACTGTTTTTAGGTGCACCTTTTACCCGGTGAGTCACACCTGATTCACCGTTTTTTTACCCTGAAAAGGGAAGAAAAAAGACCCCTTTTTCAAAAAAAAGATTTCGGAGTTTCCGTAGATTTCGTAGAATTTACTCATGGCAACAAATTTACAGCAATCCCCCATCACAAAAATGACTCAACGATACAAAGATCACGACTACCCCCTCGTATTTCGACTGATTAACCGGCACCTGGTAGTGACCTCCCCTGATTTTAAATTCCCCATCCCCATTGTGATCCCCTTTGATCCACCCCATCCAGATCTTTGCGGGAAAGCTCTCTACGCAGCATGGCTCCAGGTCGCCGATTACCTCAGGCACCTGGATGATCAAAAACTCCCCCACCCTACTCCGAAGCCAAACGAGATTTTTCCAAAACTCTTGGATGCGATTTCCATTAAAGAAGCCTGTCGAATTTTGGGTATGAAACAAACGATGCTGAGAGAACTTTCTGATCAAGGAGAAATCCCCTGCACTCACACTCCGAAAGGTCACAGGCGCTACTCGAGAGAGAAATTAGAGCAGTATATTCAGAAAAAGATTCTCCCCATTCAGGAATGAGCTCACTCCTTACTTTTCTGATTTACAGCCTCAATTACTGAATTGTCGATTTTGGCGGGTAGGTTGTCGCAGTAGAAGTTCTAAGTAGTTGTTTAGGTGGGTAGGTGATCGTAGAAAGACTTTTTGAAAAAAAGATGGGTTATTGCTGAATTTCCTCAACGCGCGCCACCCGATTCCCTGAATGGGGGCCAGCGTGAAAGCTGCCATGTGATTTGATCCTCCTAGATCGATTTAAGAGGAGGGTCTCACGAATGACGAATGTGTCGGCTCAAACAAATCTCACGCTATGCCGAATGGCCCCCAATGAAGGATATTGAGTGGTCCCC
>CAIYTD010000355.1 GCA_903928955.1 Oligoflexia bacterium
TACTCAAAATACTCAAAATACTCAAAATACTCAAACGCCTAAATGGATACGGAGCCAGACAAATTCCTTGGAGCATGAATTTTCAGGTGGCGATTTTGTCTCTACGCTTAACCTTGTTAAAGTTGGAGCATTAGAAGCAGCTCCTCCCGATGATTTGGATGGATCAAAAAATAACTTGCAAGAGGATCAAGGCGTAATTATTGAAGATCAGAAAAAAGGCAAAGTCGATGGGAAGAATCTCAAGTTTCATGAAGAGATAATGGATTCAAAAAAGTTAGCCGCTTTGTATCTAGAGCCTGCACCTGTACCTCAAGCTAAAGTTGAAATACCAGCTCAAGTTGTTACTGGTTCGAACGCAAAAGAGCGGCTTTCTACTGATGCATTAATGGGAGTAAGTTCTGAGATTCGATTGGTTTCTAACCAAGGTGGGGGTGAGATTCGAGTGCGATTGAAGCCGGAAAATCTTGGAGAGCTGAATGTTCGAGTAATTACTGATGGGAGTCGTGTCGGTCTTCAAATACATGCATCCGATGAGAAATCTAAAAAAATTATTGAAGAGAGCATTGGGCATTTGAAGGAAAGTCTTTCTGCGCAGAATCTTACTTTAAGTACAGTAGATATTATTGTGAATCAGCGTTCAGAAGCTCAGAATAGTTCTCCTTCTGGTTTTGAATCGCGTGGTTTTCAAGGTCAGTCACCTTTTCAAGACGCATTAGGTCAAAATGGTAGCCAAAAACATCAAAATCAATGGGATGGACAGCCCACAGAGTCAGCTCCGCGTTCTGAGCTCAGTAAATTTCGCTCAGAAGTTCCAAGGGTTTTGAATTCAGCTCAAAGTGTGAAGAGCCGTTTGGATGTCCGAGCGTGAAGGAGAAATTATGCAGGGAGTAGGAAGAGTAGGGGCTTCTGGGGCAATGGCTTCAGAAAAAATCGAAGTTGCTAATAGTCCTTTGAGTACGGGTGGAGCTGGAGGATTACTTTCGACTGAAAAAGATTCTAAAGAAGCCGCAACTTCGACTCAGTTTGGAGATATATATAAACAGATCCAAGCGAAATATGGGGAGAAGCCTGAAAAACCTCGTGAAATTAAAAAAACTTTGGGAAAAGATGACTTTCTAAAAATTATGATTACTCAAATGAAGAATCAGGATCCAACGAGTCCATTTAAAGCCGAACAAATGGCTACCGAAATAGCTCAATTCACTTCAGTTGAACAACTACAAAACGTGAATCAAAATTTAAATAAAATGACTACTCAAAATAAACCTTTGGAACAAATGGCAATGACTAATCTTATTGGTAAATTTGTTACAATTGACCGAGAGAGATTTCCCCATTCTGAAGGCCAAAATGATGATCTAGAATTTAGTTTATCAAAAAATGCAGCCAGTGTGCATGTTGTAGTGATTAGCGAAGCAGGTGAGCAAGTATTTGAAAAAGATATGGGGGCTCAAAAATCAGGTAATGTAAATTTAAATTGGAACGGAATTAAAACAAATAGTCTTCCAGCTAAAGCAGGAAATTATTTTTTTAGAGTGGATGCAAAGGATGATCAGGGTAAGCCAATTGAAATGGCTTCTCAAGTTCATTCTCGGGTTATTGGAGTGAGTTTTGAAAATGCAGAGCCTGTTTTTTTAGTAGGCGATGCCCGTCATCAAGATAAGGTCACTATGCGCAATATTCTAAAAATTGAGGTAGATTCTAACCCAGCTAATGCAGTGGGGGCTTCCAAAAAGGAAAGTCTACCTGCAGCTCCAGTTCAGGAGAAAAATATGATTTCATTTCGGCGAGGAGTTGGTTCGGAGCCTATGGCTGCCACAACTTCCCCAGTTATTCCAGAAAATGTTCTAGAAAAAGTGAGTATTAAAGAAGAAAAAGGATTTCCAAATGGTTTAAAGGAAGGAGGTGAAATTCAATGAGTTCAAATACATTTCTCTATCCCAATGTAACTTCTATTCAAAATCAAGCTGGGGTTGAGAGAGAAGTTAAAAAGAAGGATGGGAAGCCTGGGGAGTTTGATCAAATTTTTGATTCTGTTTTAGGGGCTAGCTCGGATCAAAAAGATTTAAGTCAAATGAAGGTGCCCCTCAAGTTTTCGGTTCATGCATCTCAAAGATTGAGGGATCGTAAGATAGCTTTAGACCCCGCAACTTTGGCTAAATTGAACGATGCTGTAGATAAGGCGGAAGCAAAGGGAATTGAAGATACCTTAGTTTTAACTTCAAACGCAGCACTGATTGTAAATGTGAAAAATAGGACAGTAGTTACTGCCTTAGATAGAAATTCAGCTTTAGGTAATGTTTTTACGAATATTGATGGCGCTGTAATTATTTAGCAGAGTGAGGAGACTCACTTATAAAAAAGGCTGGACCCGATAGGGAAGCCTAACTAACTCCGAATGACTGACGAGTTGGTACAAACAAAGAAACGCAGGGAGGCGTTCCTATATGGGTATTTTATCTTCGTTGTATACAGGTGTTTCCGGTTTAACGGGGCAAGGTGAAGCATTATCTATTTATGGCGATAATATTGCCAATGCGAGCACTACCGGCTTTAAAGTAAGCCGTCCAGAATTTCAAGACGTGATTGCTAAATCTCTAAAAGGATTATTGGGTGGAAATCAAATAGGTCGAGGGGTGAGGCTTGCAGGCGTTAATCCTATATTCTCTCAAGGTTCCATTCTTCAGACTGAATCCCCTACAGATCTTGCTATTACTGGAGATGGTTTTTTTGTTGTGAATGGTACTGATGGGCAGAGTTATAGCAGAAATGGTGGATTTCATTTTGATAAGGAAGGAAAGCTGATTAATGGAGACAATTATCACGTGCTCGGCTTTCAAGCAGATGAACGAGGAAAAATAACTTCTAAATTAGGAGATGTTTCGGTTGATCGCACAGTTATTGACGCTAAGAAAACATCTGAAGTAAAGATGTATATGAATTTAGACTTGAGATCAGATAAAGCACTTACTTTCGATGCTGCTCATCCCGATCAAACCTCTCATTTTGCTACCGGGGTGACTGTCTATGATACTGCTGGAACGGCTCATGTCACTACCGTCTATTTCAATAAAACAGACGATGGTGTTTGGACTTGGAGAGCAATGGTAAAAGGGGATGAAACGACAAAAGGAAAGGCGGATGAACTTGTTGAGTGCGCTCGAGGCCGTCTTTTTTATGATACAGATGGTAAATTAAGAGATCAAACTATTGACAAATCTGTATTTAATTTTAATAAGGGCGCATTACCTGATCAATATATTGCATTTAATTTCGGAGAAGATAAAGCTCACGGTGGAAATGGGCTTCAAGTGACTCAGTATGGAACGCATTCGGAAACATATAAAAATATTCAAGATGGCTATACTGCTGGAAGTCTCGCTGGTATGACTTTTAATGATGATGGGACATTAACAGCAGTTTACACTAATGGAGAAAATGTTAATATAGCTCAGATTGCTCTTGCGAAATTTGAAAATCCAGAAGGCCTATTTAAGATGGGTCAAAATCGATTTAGAGAAAGTCGATTATCTGGTAACCCAACTATTGGAGCACCTTCTGCTGGGGGTCGCGGCAGGATTTCATCTAAAACATTAGAAGCTTCTACTACAGATATAGCGAATGAATTTATTAATCTTATGCAGGCGCAAAGAAATTTTCAAGCTAACGGAAAAGTAGTAAGTACGTCAGATGAAATGTTACAAGAAATTCTGAACTTAAAGAGAAACTGATGGAATTAAATATAAATAGTTCTTATTAATTACTTTACGTCATTTTTTGAACGTAATTTTATAAAATCTTTAGATTATATTCTTCACATATTATAAAGGAGCTCCTCTTTTTTTGCTGGAGCTTCTTTATACTCATATAGGTACTTGCCTGACTCTCACTTACGTAGCAAAATAGAACTAGGTGATAGGAGCGGCAATATGGCTGGAAGCCCAGATACAAGTACAGATAAAGTACCTAGTGGAGTAGCGCCAAGTGTTAAAACAGGATCAGGAAATAAATTAATACTCCTTCTTTCTATTTTAAATTTTTTAATTACTATTGGAATTTTATTTTTAATATATATTTCTTACTCCAAAGAGAAGAATCATCCTTCTGTGGAAGACATGGTTATTAAATCATCTGATGAAGGTGAGCCTGATAAAGCAAAAAGCAAAGAGGGTGAAGAAGGTAAAGAAGGCGAAGAAAAATCAGCTGAAGGAAGTAAGAAAAAAACTACCACGTTTGGGAAAATGATTAATCTTGAACAATTTACTGTCAATCTTACAACCTCAAGCTCAGCTAGTTCTAAGTTTGTTCGAGCAAATATTTCACTAGAAGTTCCAACTGAAGATATAGAAAATGAGGTGGGTGTAAAAATGCCTCAAGTCAGAAATACCATAATTGACTTATTTAATAGTAAGCGCCCATCAGATTTGTCAACTTCAGAAGGTAGAGATTTTATTAAAGAAGAAATTAGAAATTCTATAAATAATTTTTTAGTCACTGGGAAAGTGAAAGGAGTTTTCTTTACTAGTTTTTCGTTAGCAGGTTAATTTTTTGGTTGAGCAAGGAAGCTCAATTCTTAATTGGAAGAGCTAGGAAGGCATCTATGAATCAAGTACTTTCTCAAGCAGATGTTGATGCATTATTAAATGCTGTCGCAGAAGGTGCCCCTGATGCGGGAGGATCAACTTCATCTCAACAGGGGGCAGATGACACGTCATCGTCAGCCTCTACATTTGGATCTCAAGGGAATAATCGCATTGAAGGCCATGATCCTGACGTCACATTGTATGACCTAACTAATCAAGACAGAGTCATTCGTGGAAGAATGCCTACGTTAGATATTATATATGAGAGATTTATTCGATTGTATAGAATGTCACTTTCTAATTCACTTAGAAAAATTGCAACTATTAGTATTATATCAACAGACTTATTGAAATTTGGTGAATTTGTAAACACTCTGCCTATTCCTAGTTGTATGTGTATTATGAGATTTGATAGTTTAAGGGGGCCGGCTTTATTAGTTTTTGAATCTAAGTTAGCATATGCTCTGGTAGATAGCTATTTTGGGGGAACGGATAGGCCTTACACTAAGATTGAAGGTAAGGAATTTACTAAAATAGAGTTATCAATTATGCGTAAAGTAATGGAGCTTGCAATTAAAGATTTAGAAGAAGCTTGGTCTCCAGTTCATAAGCCTGATATTTCTTTCTTGAGAACTGAGGTAAATCCTCAGTTTGTTGGTGTGGTTCCTCCTTCAGATGTTATTATTTCAACGACATTCGAGGTAGAATTAGAGAACGCTAGTGGAACTATTGCTTTAGTGCTTCCTTATTCAACAATTGAGCCTATCAAAAATAAATTAAACGCGTCTTTTCAAACTGAATCCGATCGAGGTGACAAAGAGTGGAGAGCAAAAGTGGAAGAACATTTACGTAACACAGAGGTCAATGTTCTAGTTAATTTGGGTTCAGCAAATATTACAGTAGGAGACTTAGTAAATCTGAATATAGGAGACATAGTTCCGTTATCCCAAGATGCCGATGGAGAGCTAGAGGTATTGGTAGAAGGAGTGCCAAAGCTGAAGTGTCTCTTTGGGTCTTCTCGTGGAAACAAGGCAGTTCAAATTACAAGAATGTTAGATAATGATTAGAAAGAGAGTGATTTATGGCTGATTCGTCGACATCTCCACTTGTTGGTGTAGATCTAGGAGATATTGGATCAGCGTTTGAGGCAACTTCAGGCGCTGAAAATTCAGATAGTAGTAGAGGTTCTCAGGGGCAAGGAGGAGCTGGGCCTAGTGCTGGAGGGAACCGTGGCAATGCTCCACCCGTTCAATCTTTGGATTTTATTCTAGATATTCCATTAAAAGTAACAGCGGAGTTAGGTCGCTCAAAGATGGCAGTTCGAGATATTTTGCAGCTTTCGCAAGGATCAGTCATTGAGCTTTCTAAATTTGCTGGAGAGCCCCTTGAGATTTTAGTAAATGATAAATTAATTGCACGAGGAGAAGTGGTAGTTGTAAACGAGAAATTTGGAATTCGACTTACTGATATTATTTCTCCGATAGAAAGGATCGAGCAACTTAAGTAAAGATAGGAAAAAAAATGCTATTTAAAAAATCTATTATTATACTTTTTTTTGTTACCTTTTTTCCGCTAAATTCA
>CAIYTD010000356.1 GCA_903928955.1 Oligoflexia bacterium
GATTTGAGAACGAGGAAAAGACTTTGGACCCAGTTTTTTTAATTTTTCCAAGAATCGAGTCCAATTGAAATTACATGCTTTAAAAAGGGTTTCAAATTCCTTTTGACCAGTATTATAAGTTTTATACTGAATTAAAGTCGCATTATTCAGTTCTTGCTTCAAATCAAACTCCTCTTTCAAATGAGATAACACCTTCGACTTCGCATTCCATTTTTCAGAATCTGAGCGCTTTGAAGAATAAATTTCATCGAGTTGATGATAAGCTTCATTGAGCCTCTTGTGAAGAATCAAAACCTGCTCTTCACTCTCACCGTAAGCCTTCCATTCCGAAGATTCAGCACCGAGAGTTTGAATCAGGTAAGATCGAGTCAATCCATCGGCAATAAAACTCGCAAGGCTTTCATTAAAATAGGACTGCCCCTCAATATAAAGAGTCGCATGAACAGACTCATGCAAAATGACGTTTACCAAATTTCCCAAAGCTCTTGGACCCTCGGGAATCATTGTAGAAAGCACCGCGTCTGGAAACCAACCTAAAGTAGAATAAGCAGAAGCTCCTCTGAAATCCACCTCCCACCCCTGTTTTTGAAGATCCTTCTGGTAAGACTCTGCATCCTTGCGATCAAACCAACCTAAATAGGGAAACGACCCTACAATAGGAAAACTCCACTCTTTAGATTTAAATTGAAGCACTTTACAAGCACTCACTAACCAGACTGCAGCATTGCGATTCAGGTTGACATAATTCTGGTAATTGGAAGTAGGCTTGAGCCCGTTGAGTTCGCCATATTTTTTAATAGGAGCAATCTGCTCCAATAATTTCTTTACTCGTGGGGGTGTTCGAACATCCCGAATCACTTCAGTAATCGGTCGAGCATGGTTTAAGAGCATGAACTGCCCTTGAGCTGCCTGGAAAAGGTAATAAGCACTCCCACAACCAGAAAAAGAAAATGCTCCCATTCCTAGAATAAAAGTGGTGACAGCCTTTCTAAAAGCGAATGGAAGCTCCTCCACTAATCGAAAAATTCTTCTGCCAAGTCGACAAAACTCCACCATCCAGATAAGAAGTTGCCTCTGCGCGAAGCGACAGTGTTCGCAAAACCATGATCCTAAGACCCGCACCCATGACAACAGTAAGTGCACGATAGGCCTCTGGTGTAGTGTCTTGACCCAAGAAACTCCCACTGACTGTTCTCTGAAGCATTCCAACTCCCAGCTTGAAATAGGGTTGAAGAATGGAACGCCTCGAAGTAAGCGATTGAACCCAATCCACACTAGAAATTTGATCATGATAAGTGAAATCCTCAATTCCTGAAATCATCGTTCGATTTAAAATGTCTTGTAAAGCGAATTCAATCTCAGAGGATTCGAAAAAAAAATAACCTAACGACGCTCCCCAATGCCGCTCCCACTCAAAACTGATATCGCTCAGTTTACTCTGGCTGTAAGAAAAAGTACCCGAAAGTTCAAATACTCCCGCTTGAACTAGAGAAGTACTCCGAATGATAAAAATAAAAAACACTAAAAATAAATTTATTCTATTCCATACGAATTTGAGATAATTCATTTATAAGTCTCTTTTTTTCAATCTCTTCTTGTATTTTGAGTTTTTTATTAAATTTTTCTCCGGGATCGACTACTTCAAGGTGAGCCTTCTGATGCTTACCGTAAGTCTCATTTGGAAAAAGAATGCCTTCCTCAATAGTTTCTCCACCCACCATTTTCTTTACCCAGTGATCATGCAACGCCACGTCTGAACTTTCAGGAATGTGGCGAAGATAAGTATTACGATTTTCATCCGTCGTACTCTTTCGAGTAGATCCAGATAAATCAGAAGCAAAACTTCGATTCTGACGTTTCAGAACAGCCCTCAACGCATTAAATGCATCACTCTCCAACAAATGAAATGCATCTAATCGAGGCCTCAAAGAAGCCGCCGATATAGCCTGAGGAAGAGATGGAATCACGCGAAGAAGCTTAAAGTTCAATGTGGTACTTTCGCCTGCTTGAACTTTGACTGACCGAGAAGGCTCAAATCGATTCTCTAAAGTCGCCACATGATCCAAAGAAATGAGTTGAGTTTCATTTTCTTGATGATCAAAGATGAGAAGTGCTTCTCCCCGATGGACTCGTGCCCGACCGGAAGCTGTCAAAATTCGAAATTCTTCTCCCCCACCGGCCTGAAGATAAATTTGTCCGCGATACAAAATCACATGATCGCCTAATTTTTTAAAATCAATCAACTGAGCAAATGTTTGTGAAGCAAGATAAACATGAGGACCATTTTGGTGGCGGATCTGAGCCCACCCATGCGTAACGGAGATCCAAGCCCCACAAGGAAGTGCCGCTCTCGAAACAGCGTCTGTCGAATGACTTCGAGCTGGATCTAAAATTTGAACATCGCCTAAAAAATTTTCTAAAATTCCACAAGGTGCTTCAACAGGCATGGAATCGCCCCAAGCAATTTGTAAAAGTGCCGATAAAACTAAACTAAAAAAGATCATCATCGGGAGCTCTCCCGAATATTCACCCAAGTGGCTTCTTGTGAGTGAGGATGGTGATCCACCAACTCCCTTAACCAATATTGAGATTTCATATTTTTATTTAAACGCTGAGCGATCATTGCCTTCCAAAGACGCGCTTGAGCTTGGGACTGAATAGAGTCGGGATTTTCTGACTTCTTGAGAGCTTGATCCAAATAAAAATCAGCCATCGAATAGTTCTCGACTCGATACCAAGCAAGCCCTGTCAAAAGATAATTTTTAGATGTCTTGTAGGTATCTATTTCTTCCAATGTAGTTAAATGAGAGAGTAGAACCGCAGCCTTCTCATCTTCTCTCGCTTTCAAATAAGAAACTGCTAAAGTATAAAGTTGTGAAGGCACTAAATGAGCGGGCGTCTTATAACGGATGCTATCCAAAGTCCTTCCCACTTTACTTCCCGTCTCACGACTCAATTTGAGCTCAATCCCTCGAGTAAGTTTTCCTCCCCTTTGGGAGTGACACCGTAACTGCAAACCTTCTAACCCTAATTTAAGATGCGTATTTTCCATGCGGAGTTTCAGATTCTGCTCATCTGCATGCCGAAATTGATTCACCCGACTTTGAACGCGCAGCCAAGCCTTTGTGTAAGTCTCAAAAACTTGAGAATGCAGCCCCAAGTGTAAAATAGCGGGTTCAGCCCATCGAACATTCTGGGTTCGAAGTGGCATAAAATGCATCCCCATCATCCAAGCTGCAAGTAATGCCAGCCCAGAGGTAATCAGAATAAAAGATAATTTTTTAGAAACGGGGGTTCGTGGATTCATCTCCAATTTCTCATCGGAAAATGAGAATGTTGGCTTGAACATTTCGTGCTATAAAAACCCCAGAGAATCATCTGCACTATGGAACGTTTTGCCAAAAAAGTTACTCAAGCACTGAATACTGTTCTTGAATTTCCCATTCAGATCAACGACTTGGAAATTCCCCCTGATCCTAAAATGGGCGATTTTGCATTTCCCTGCTTTAAACTCGCCCAACCATTCAGAAAAGCTCCCCACCAGGTGGCTCAACAAATTCTTGCGGATTTAGAACTAAAAAAGGCTATTCCCCCTGGTTTTATAGTAAATGCTGCAGGGCCCTATCTCAACTGGAGTGCCCCTCGGACAAAAGTCTT
The DNA here is from genome assembly GCA_903928955.1 of Oligoflexia bacterium. Lineage (GTDB taxonomy): Bacteria > Bdellovibrionota > UBA1018 > UBA1018 > UBA1018 > CAIYTD01. The sequence continues at coordinate 3,658 of CAIYTD010000356.1, forward strand.
AACTTCTCTTTTACACGACATCCTTTCAGGCGAAGGTTTAGGATCTTATGGACAAAGCCCCGTGCCTACCCGAGGAAAATGGGTTCTCGAATACAGCTCTCCGAATGTGGCAAAGCCCCTGAATATTTATCATTTGAGACCGACTGCGCTAGGAGCTGCGCTGGATCGAATTGGCCGCTATCGAGGATACGAGGTCATCTCCATTAATCACCTGGGAGATTGGGGTAAACAATATGGAATGCTGGCCGTTGCATTTCAACGTTTCGGAATCCCTTTTGAAAGTCCCTTATCGATGAAGGAGCTCGTGGAGCTTTATGTTAAAATCAACGCTTTAGCAAAAACGGACCCTCAGATCGAAGAAGAAGCCAAACAAGCTTTTTTAAGTCTTGAAAAAGGGGAGCCTAAAATAACAGCACTCTGGCAAAAATGTGTCGATATCTCCATGAAAGAATTTAATCAAAATTATGCTCGACTCGGAGTTCAATTCGACTATGTCTGGGGCGAGAGCTTCTATAAATCACAGCTCAATCCATTATTAGAGGATTTAAAAAAGAAAAATCTTCTAATTGAAAGTGAAGGAGCTTGGATCGTCCCAGTAACAGATGAACAAGGAAAAGAGCTTCCTCCTTGTATTCTACAAAAAAGCGATGGAGCAACCATCTACGCTACTCGCGACGTAGCAGCAGCTCTTTATCGTTACCAGCAATTCCATTTCGATCGAATGAGTTATATTGTAGGAGCTGAGCAAAAACTGCATTTCAAGCAAGTCTTTGGTGTCTTAAAAAAAATGAATTTAGACTGGGTAAAAAACTGTGAGCATATCCCGTTTGGACTTTACAGATTTAAAGACGCGAAAATGTCAACACGCCAGGGAAACTTCGTCACTCTTGAAGAAGTCATTACTCTAGCCAAAAACAGAGTCTCTACTCTCATTGCGAGCCGAGAACAAACTCTCGCCGGAATTGAATCTCCCGAAGAGCTCGAAAAAATTACAGAAGCCATCGCCATTGGAGCTATTATCTTTCATGATCTCCATACAGACCCGATTCGTGATGTAGAGTTTGACGTAGAACGCGTTGTAGATTTCGAAGGCGAAACAGGACCCTATCTGCAATATGCTCATACTCGCTGTTTGAGTATTTTAAGAAAGGCCCAAGAAGCTCATACCCTGGGAGGGCCAATTGAGTTTTCAGAAATTCTCGTCAACCATCTCATTGCTGACGAAGAACTTCATTTAGTTAAAATATTAGGACAATTTCCTCTCCATCTTGAGAGAACTCTCACCTTCGGAAAAGCGAGTCAGCTAGCCCATTTTTTAATCGATGTGACAACCGCCTTTGGAGCTTTCTATCGAGAATGCCATGTCTTGGGCAATGCAAAAGATCTCACTCAAGCAAGACTCATGCTGGTCGAAGCAACTCGTCGGATCTTGGCCAGAGGACTCTCGCTTATGGGAATCCCTCTTCCAACAAGAATGTAAATCAAATTACTGTGTAATATTTAGATTGTACAGTTTATTAAATTTATGTTAAATAAAAATCCCTATTTTATGAAAAATTTATCTTATCTCGTTTGCAATATAACTTTAATAACTCAACTTATTTGCTTGAATAGCGATGCAGCTTTATCGAAATTCAAATTAGAAATAGACGACGGATTAACAAAAGAAGGCATTAAAATTACTCCCTTAGAAA
>CAIYTD010000357.1 GCA_903928955.1 Oligoflexia bacterium
AAGGCCCTCGTCAGCGGGGCTAGCAACAAAATCCCCATGATCAAAAAAACCAGTAGGAACCCTCGGTGCACCACCCCCGCCCGCTCCAAGATCACCGAAAGCTCCGGATGAAGGAGCACCAGCTCCTCCTCCAGAGCCTCCTGGGCCTGAATCCCCTTGGCCACCGGGAATCTCAATCCAAGCTGTGCCTTGCTTTCCATCGGGCAAACTAAAATTCATGGCCCATGCGTTGGATGCGAGTAATGCTGCTAGAACTACGATAAGTTTCATGAAAAACCTGAACTTTCTTAATAACGCGATCTAAAAATACTTCCGACTCTAGATGGTGATGTATTTTTAGGAATTGAAGAATTTACAGATGCGATACAAGCAAGGACTGGAGTGTATTCTGGAGTCTTAGGTGCATAGAGCTGATCAAAATCTAGTTCTGTCCATCCCAAATTTTGAAGGTATTCAAAAACGGATGGAATATTGTATACCGTAGCAAGCATCATCGCTAAAAGGATCTTCTTATCTCCTGTTGCTGTCTCAAAAGCATGTATAAATCCATCTACAATTCCGCTTTGATAAATAGGTGAGGTACCGTATCGATGGACACTCTCAGCCCATTCCAATCCAATAATTTCATGGGAGATTATTGCATCAAATCGAGTAGCATTACCTCGATCGGCCAGTGCAATATCAATAATTCCGCTCAATAACTCAGAATAGCCGGTTTTCTCATTATTTAAGCCCAGAGTTGGATCAGCTCCCACTCCCCAAAGGTTAGCTCTCTCTTGAAGCCTGACATCGTAAGGTCTCAGTGTTTTTAATTGAGATTGATGCTGAGAGAGAGGAGCTGCCCATGAAGAATGAGACATGAGCAAAATTCCTAAAAGAAAGCATAGGGAATGCATAAAAACTCCTTAATCCTCCCAATCCCATCTTTAAAGTTATATAATTTAGTTGATTAGCTGATTTAATTTAAAGTTTCAATATAATGTTTAATTTATCTTCTAAAATTAATTGATTTAGTTGAATTGCTGTTTTTTATGAGACTTGTGTAGTTTATGAGTTATAGTCCCATTAATTGCTTGCTTAAGAGGTTAGTGTCGCAAATTCTTTTCTAAAGAACGAGAATGCCCCCAGATTTAGCCCAACTCCTATGCAACTAAATGATTAAATGCGTCAATCCGACTGCGAACAAAAAGTGGCATAACGTCGGACTGGTTCTTCTTTAACATGGCCATGACTTCAATTCCACCTAGGGTAATCTTGGCAGAATTGAAACTCTTGAATCCCATTATTGGTTGAGTGAGTCGTTTGACCCGCCGGTGATCCTGTTCATAAATATTATTGAGGTATTTACACTGCCTGATTTCAATATTAGATCCTGACTCCTTGTTGACCGCGTGGATCCCCGCAGTGTTGGCTCCACTTTTATCAATATTGATTTTTTCGGGCTCGCTATTATTTCAGATGGCCTTTTTAAGGAAACGTTTCGCGGCCTTGACGTCACGCTTGGCTGTGAGAAGAAAGTCAATGGTTTCACCTTGTTTATCTACTACCCTATAGAGGTACTTCCATTCGCCTTTGACTCGGATATAGGTCTCATCCATTCTCCAGCTGGACCCGGTTGGGCGCTTGTATTTTCTGAATTTTTTCTCAATTTCATGAGTGTATTTTAGAATCCAGGGATTAATAGTGGAGTGATCTACCTCTATTCCTCTCTCCAGCATCATTTCTTCTAAATTTCGATAGCTCATTAAGGATAGCTCAGGTACCAACGAACGCATTGCAGTATAATTTCTGACTCAAAATGAGATCCTTTGAATTCCATAAAACCTTCCTTCCTAGAAAGTTGATGTCTTAAGTTTAACAATAACTATTCAACGAGAGGGGGGGTAACTACGGATCACTACAGGTTCAACAAAGTGCGCGGTGCCCGGGACGTGCGCATAAATCAGTGTTTTCTATTCGGATATAATCAGATATAATTGGGTATAGTTATGGGTAACCGATTAACCGATCGTCTTCAAAATGTGTCCGGCAAAGAGCTTTCAGCGATTCTCTCAAAGATCGCCAAGATTGACGAATTCAAAGGCTGGTGGCGGGGGACTTCGACTTTAAACCCCCAAGCCCTTGGGCGCCTCAAGCGTAGCATTGTCGTTACGTCAACGGGTGCTTCCACACGTATTGAAGGGAGCACTCTTTCGGATAAAGACGTCGAAAAACTCCTCAAAGGACTGAAGACGAGCAAACTCAAGGATCGGGACTCTCAGGAGGTCGCAGGTTACGCCGAGGTTTTGCAAACTGTTTTTGATTCTTACAAAGACATCCCCTTTACCGAAGGCGTTATCCTGCAATTTCACGCGCAGCTGCTTCGATACTCTGAAAAGGACAAGCGGCAGGGTGGGAAGTATAAGTCTTCACCCAACAAAGTTGTCGCGTTTGATCGTGCGGGTGGACAAACCGTGTTGTTCAATCCGACCGAGCCAAGTCTTACGCCTATCGAGATGCGAACATTAATGGAATGGACGCACGCAGAGCTCAAGCGTGATGAGTCTCATCCGATTCTCATCATCGCGAACTTTGTTGTCGAGTTTCTTGCGATCCATCCTTTTCATGACGGCAACGGGCGATTGAGTCGAATCCTCACGAACTTACTTTTGGCTAAGGCCGGCTACACCTATATGCCCTATGCCTCTCTTGAGAAAATTATCGAGGATCACAAGACTGAATATTACATTGCGCTTCGCACGGCGCAAAAAGACGGCAAATCGCCCAAAGCTGAGATGGCGCGTTGGCTCCATTTTTTTATTGATGTGATGGTGAGGCAGATCGAAGTGTTTCAGGGGTTCTTAGACTCCGCGCCCATTGATTCGCTGCTGTCGGTGAACCAGGGCAAGGCGCTCGCGCTCTTTGATGCGGCCGACGAAATTTCAACCAAGATGGTGGCGGAAGAATTAGGGATCCCCCTGGTCTCGGCTAAACAGATTCTCAATCGACTGTTCGAACTCAAACTCGTCAAGCGCGTAGGCGCGGGTCGCACGACCAGGTATCAAAGGTAAATCCTCTCTAGTCCCC
>CAIYTD010000358.1 GCA_903928955.1 Oligoflexia bacterium
TGAAATAGTCTCTGTTTATTATACATATTTTGCACTTATTTAGTCAAATACCAAATATTCTTTTAGGATTATAAAATAACTATAGAAATGGACGCATTATCTAAGTGATTAGAATTATTCAATAATTTCATAATTTCCTGAATAGATTGATCAATATTTATTTGACTTTTTTTGATTTCTAATATTTTTTCTAGATCCTCAGTTTTAATTCCATCTGTATTTAAAAGTAACCAATCACTTGGCTCTAAGCGATATTCAAATATTTCTGGCTCGAGGTGTTCTGACATCCCAAGAGCGATCAAGGGCACCCTAAAATCATCCTTACATTCTAATGCAAATGGATCATAAAGCTGACCATAGGATCTCGATTTTACAAGATCCACCCATCTCTCTTTACGCAAAATCTTTGCTGAGCAAACTCCCACATTAGCGATAGCAAGAAGATGCCCATCAATAAATCCTGCCAAAACGGAAGCACCCCCTTTTTCATGAATGCTTTTACCTTGATTAAATGCCATCACTTTGCGATTGGCGTGAATGATCGAGTTAAAGAGAACATTTCCAGCCAAAGAAAAATAATTCCTGAGTTCAAAGGGAAGAGTAGCCTCGAGATCGCCCGCTTCCTTAAATAAAAAGCTCCGTACGGATTCACAAGCGGTTTGAGCTGCCGCAAGCCCTGAAACAGGGCCGCCAAATCCATCTGCCACTACAAAAATTCCTTTATCGCGATCATTCAGCAGATAATCTTCTTGAGCAGGACGGAGTCCCTTACTGCTAAAAGTAGAAACAGCCCGCGCTCTTAAAACACTTCGAACATCTGTCATGGGATGACCTCATTTTTTTGAAAATAATGACCAATTTTCCTCTGTGCTCGCTCATAGTAAATATCATCTTGCGGTGCAGTGTTTAAACATTTCTGAAATAGCTTTTTAGCCTCTGAAAAATCACTATAACTCTCAGCTAAAATGGCCTCAGTATAAATGGCCTTTGCTTGCTCGTGTAAAAAACCCTTGATTCGATTCATACCAACAAATCCTGTTCGATCGTATGGATCAGCTCTCGTTGCTTTTTTATACAGATTAAAAGCTTTTGGCAAATTCCCAGCATCTTCCTCTTTCTTTGCTTCATCTAAAATAGGATCTCTTAAACGCCTAATTGCAAAACGACACCAGTGAATCATTCTTCTAGAACGATCCAACAGCTTTTTATTAGAAGATCCTAAACCAGGAATTTTCTGAAAGACACTAATTGCTGTATGATATTTTCTCATTTTCTTAAAAAGGAGACCTTGCTTATATGTATTCCAAGCAGACTTATTTAAGCTAAGCTGAATTTCACGGGCTCTTTCTTTATTTTTGACACTTTCTTCATAGATATCAATTTCTTGTTTCCATTTAGAAACAGAAACGTTATCAGGATCTAATCCTAAAATCTCGCTAAAAAGTTCTCTAGCAATTACATAATCTTTTTTTTCCATTTTTTTTCTGATGTCGTCTTCTAACTGAAGTATCTTTGCTTTAAATGCTATTTCCTCCTCCTTTCTTTTCTTTTCTTCCTCTATAGCCTCCATCTTTCTTTTACCTTCCTTTGCATATCTTTCAATGTCTCTGGAATCTTTATAATCTGAAACGAGGATAAATATTTTTTGTATAGCATCCAGCGCTTTGTCGTAGTCTTTATTTTTATAGTAATCAAAAGCTAAATCATGCTGAGATTCAACAAATTGCTTTTTCTCTAAAGACAAACTCTCAAAAGCTGTAGGAGCAACCGTATTGACGGGTGAACTAGCTACCGGTATTTTTTTTGTCTTCTTCTTCACTACTTGTTGATCCTCTCCAGACATCAAAAAATAAGCAAAACATAAAATAAAAGCCCCGTAAATCATCTGTTTTTGCTTCGGAAGTGCTCTAAATTTTTCTAATAAAGTTTGCTTTTTAGTGCTGCTTCCCAAGAATCCACTCTGCATCCCTATGACATCCATTTCGACAGGAAGAGGCTGGTTCACTTGAGGCTCAGGTAAAATCTCTGGCACCTCAGGTAAAGACATGAAATTTTTCTCTTGAGCTTGATATTCTTTACTTAAGGCTTTAAACTGAAATTCAACAGATCCTATTCGAATAAAATCATCGCCTGAA
>CAIYTD010000359.1 GCA_903928955.1 Oligoflexia bacterium
AGCTTCGGTTCTGCTATTGATGCATTTATTGCTTATTTTTATGGTATTTTTGTCTCCGGAAAAAAAATAAAATTTTACTGTGTCGTTTGAGTAGAACTAGTTTTTTTAAGATGGTCGCGCCAACTTTTCCCTACTCTTGCTTGGGGGTTGAGTTGAAATTTTTTGACAGCCTGATTATGTTCCTGAATTGTTTTAGAAAATTGATGGGTTCCATCATTATGAGAAACAAAATAAAGATAGGGGCTCGAAGATGGATAAAGTGCAGCGCGTATTGCTTCTTCTCCCGGATTACCGATAGGCCCGATAGGGAGTGCATTCACATAATAGGTATTGTACTCATTTTTTGCAGATAGATCTTTTTTGTGGATTTTCCCATGATAATGGTCCCACATTCCGTATATAGTGGTGGGATCACTTTGTAGTTTCATATGTTTTTGAAGTCTATTGTGAAAGATGGAACTAATGAGTGGTCGTTCTTCGGAAGCGCCAGTTTCTTTTTCAATTATCGATGCAAGGGTGATGATTTCATGACGAGAGAGCCCTAAGGTTTTTGCTCGTTCATCATCAGAGTTGTTCCAGATTTTAAAAAAATGGTGGACCATTTGTTTGATGATGTCTACTTCTGAAAGCGTACGGTTAAAGAAGTAGGTATCAGGGAAAAGATATCCTTCTAGTGTAGGTGGCGCTGCATCCTTGAAGTAGGGCAATGAAGAGATGAGTTCTTTGTCTTTGCATAATGATACAAAGTGTTCCTGGCTCATGAGCCCCTTTGACTCTAAATTTTCTCCAATTTCATAGATATTTTCGCCTTCCCTAACGGTAAGAGGATGAGCGGCGCTGATACCGGATGTCAGTAGGGAGTAAATTTCCCAGGGGGCCATCGATGCTGATAGTCGGTATTCTCCTGCTTTAATTTTTCTCCATTGTCTACCTAGTCGGCCGACCCATAGAAAATATCTTCCATTCTTGATAATTCCATTCGTCGTCAGTGACTTTATGATTTCACTCGGACTTTGCCCCTTATGAATTTCGAACAGAACCGAAGTCATTTGCCTCGGTTGAAAGGGAGAAAACGTAAAGAAGATGAGTCGAGTTAAAGATAGAAATACTCCGAGAATCGTCACCAACAGAGCTAATCTGATTTGCCAAGATTTTAAAGAATCTTTCATTTGTTTATTATAGTCTAAAATTCAATACGCAACAATTTTTGGAGAGGTAGGTTCAGTTTTTTCTTTACTCGTGTGATAGAGTTTGTTACCCGGGTTGAGTGGCGACAGATATTGCCGCTGAACCCATCCAAAAACTAACCGCAAATCAAGTCGAATGTGACAAAAAGCGGTTCAAAAGGCTAACCTTACCCTCCTACTGACAATTATCTGACAGCGAAATATCAGGGGTGTTCGGTAACTACACGTAAACGGAAGGCAATCGAGGAAATGGAATGCATCTTAGAGAATTAAAGGAAAAAAAAATTGGTGATTTGGTTGAAATGGGGAAAGAGTTAGGGATTGAAAATGCTGGGGGAATGCGCAAACAAGATCTTATTTTTGCAGTTCTTCAAAAAAAAGCTGAAAAAGATGAACATATTTATGCAGATGGTGTTTTAGAATGTTTGCCTGATGGTTTTGGGTTTCTGCGTGCTCCCGATTATAATTATCTTCCAGGTCCGGATGATGTTTATGTTTCACCTTCTCAGATTCGTCGGTTTGGACTCCGTACGGGCGATACAGTGAGTGGTTCGGTTAGGGCTCCTAAAGAAGGGGAACGGTATTTTGCCCTTTTAAAGGTGGAGCAAGTTAATTTTCAAACTCCAGAACTAAATTCTGAAAAAGTGCTTTTTGATAATTTAACTCCACTTTATCCTAATAAGCGGATTAATCTGGAGTATCAGCCGAATGTGTACAGTACCCGCATCATCGATATGATGGTGCCGCTTGGAAAAGGGCAACGGTGTTTAATTGTTGCTCCTCCGCGGGCTGGAAAAACGGTATTGATGCAAGATATCGCTAATGCAATTACAACGAATCATCCCGAAATTAAGTTAATTGTTCTTCTCATTGACGAGCGACCCGAAGAAGTGACGGATATGCAGCGTTCAGTGAAGGGTGAAGTGGTGAGCTCCACTTTTGATGAGCAAGCGTCACGGCATGTTCAAGTGGCTGAAATGGTGATTGAAAAAGCTAAACGCTTAGTTGAAAATAAATATGATGTTGTTATTCTTTTAGATTCCATTACTCGCCTGGCGAGGGCTTATAATTCGGTTGTTCCACCTTCAGGAAAGATACTTTCTGGCGGTGTAGATTCCAATGCCCTCCATAAGCCTAAGAGATTTTTTGGAGCAGCTCGAAATATTGAAGAAGGCGGTTCTTTGACCATTATTGCAACTTCATTGGTTGAAACGGGTTCTCGAATGGATGAAGTTATTTTCGAAGAATTTAAGGGGACAGGTAACTCTGAGATTCATTTGGACCGGAAATTGATGGAAAAGAGAATTTTTCCATGTCTGGATATTAATAAGTCCGCGACAAGAAAGGAAGAATTACTACTTCCTAAAGATATTTTGAATCGCTTGTGGATCTTGCGTAAGGTATTGCATCCGATGAATACAGTGGACGCCATGGAGTTTTTACTGAGTAAAGTGGCACTTACGAAGACAAACGAAGATTTTGTTAAAGGTATGAGCAGTTAATAGAATTGACCTTCTCTTTCAGTTTTGTTATCAAAAGTTGGCTATGAAACAAGGAATCCATCCACAATACAATGAAACTACGGTCAGCTGCGCCTGTGGCAGTGTCATCGAAACCCGAGCAACCAAAGACAAAATCAAAATTGAAATTTGCTCAAGCTGCCACCCCTTTTTTACGGGTAAGCATAAGCTTCTCGATACAGAAGGCCGAGTCGAACGCTTCTTAAATAAATATAAGAAGAAGTAATTTTTTTACTCTCGGATTGTTCTGAGGCTCTTGCTTTTGAGGTGAGAGCCTTTTTTCTATTGAGACAGCTCATAAACTCTTTCCAGAGATCAGGTCTCCCTGTATGCTTCACCAAACGGTGGTATCTGATTGATGAGTAAAGCTTCTGGGCAGTTCACGAGCATTGGTGGTCAAGCAGTAATCGAAGGCGTCATGATGCGTTCGCCTCATTTTATTACTATCGCTGTTCGCAGGGCGAATCAGCGAATTGTAATGAGAAGTTTGTCTTATTTAAGTGTCAGTGAGACATTCCCATTTCTTAAAAAGCCTATTTTACGGGGTGTTGTGACTCTTCTTGAGTCGATGGTTCAAGGGGTGGGTGCTCTTGGTTTTTCGGCACAGTTTGCAGCTGAGGTAGATCAGCCGGATCAGCCAGATCAAGTGCTCTCTCAATGGGCTATAGCGGGGTCTATTCTGACTGCACTTTTTTTAGCAATGGGTCTTTTTGTTGCTCTCCCCCATTTTCTTACTGCATGGATTACTTCTTCGGCTGCAGTCCCTATTACTGCACAGAATCCCCTTTTCCATTTTATGGATGGCTGCTTGAAAATGGCTATTTTATTGATTTATGTCTATCTCATCGCTTGGATGAAAGATATTCATAGGGTATTTCAGTATCATGGTGCTGAGCATAAATCGATTTATGCATTTGAGGCGGGATTGGATTTAACCGTAGAAAATGCAAGAAAATTTTCAACCCTTCATCCAAGGTGTGGGACCAGTTTTTTATTTTTTCTCATGTTCATGAGTATAGGAGTATTTAGCCTTGTTTTCCCCCTTTTCTCGTTGACGGAGTTGTCACTCAATCCTCTTTTGAATCATTTTTACATGGTTTTAATTAAAATAGTTTTAATGTTGCCTGTAGCAGGATTGGCATATGAATTCATTAAGGCTTGTGCATTTCGAATGGATCATCCTTTTTTTCGAATGCTCATTTGGCCTGGAATGGTATTGCAGAAATTGACAACTCGGGAACCCGATGATGCTCAGCTTGAGGTTGCACTTGCTTCTTTGAAGCAAGTGCTTTGCTTAGAAAAAAAGGCCGCTGAATATCCTGCTTTCACGCTACAAAAAAATGAGCTAGAAATTGCTCAACTCTCAGACTTGGGACAGGTAATAGCTCAAGTCGCAGAATTTCCAGAAGCTTAACCGAAAGTATTTATAAGATGTTCGATCGATTAGAGTCAGTTGAAGCTCGTTTTTATGAAATTGAAAGTCGTTTGGGAGATCCCGAGATTGCTAGTCGACCGAATGATTTTAGAAAACTCTCTCAAGAGCATGCAGGCCTGCAAGAAATTGTGATGGAATATAAACGTTATAAAGGCTTGCAGGCTGAGATTCAATCGAATGAAGAGCTTTCGCGAGAAAAAGATGCAGAGATCGCATCGATGGCCAGGGAAGAACTGAAAATTTTAGTGCCTCAATTGGAGAATTCTAAAAAAACTCTTCAAATTTTACTTTTGCCCAAAGATCCGAATGATCATAAAAATGTTGTTTTCGAAATAAGAGCAGGTGCTGGAGGGGATGAAGCAGCACTTTTTGTCGGGGAGCTTTTTCGTCTTTATCAGCGATTTTCCGAAAGACAAGGATGGAAGATGGAAGTGCTTTCTGTCAATCCTACTGGATTAGGCGGGTTTAGAGAAATCATTGTTGAGATTCAGGGCGCTCGAGTTTTTAGTCGATTGAAGTGGGAAGGCGGGGTTCATCGAGTTCAGCGGGTTCCAGCTACTGAAGCTCAAGGAAGAATCCATACCTCAACGGTTACTGTTGCAGTTCTTCCTGAGGCTGAGGAAGTCGATGTCACAATTAATCCAGTTGAATTGAGAATTGATGTTTTTCGTTCGGGTGGTGCAGGAGGTCAAGGGGTGAATACGACGGATTCAGCTGTTAGAATTACTCATATTCCTTCTGGTTTAGTAGTTGTTTGCCAGGATGAACGATCTCAACTTAAAAATAAAGATAAAGCGATGAAAATTCTTCGGTCTCGGTTCTTGGATCAAGAGGTTGCCAAGGCAGCAAAAACGCATGCAGATGCTCGGCGAAGTATGGTGGGTACTGGGGATCGCAGTGAGCGGATTCGAACTTATAATTTTCCACAAGGTCGATTAACAGATCATAGAATTGGTCTGACTCTCTATCAACTCTCTGAAGTAATGGAGGGTAAAATTGATGAAATTATTGAAGGATTGGTGGCTTATTATCAGATGGAAGCATTGAAGGAGCAGGGATTGGGGGCATAGGATGAAAAACTTTCATGAAGCTCTTTTAGATTCTAGATCTATATTGAGGCGCAATCCGGAATGGGTGAGTAGGGGGTGGGTGGATTTAGAAGCAGAGTTACTTCTTTGTGCTGCTTATCGACAAATGACTGGTGTCTCACTTTCTCGGATTCAGTTATTTTTACAAATGCAAGATCCTTATCCTCAGAAAGCTTGGGATTATTTACTGGAACTTTCGGAGCAACGAGCTCAAGGTAAAATTCTTCAGCATTTAACTGGTTTTCAGGTATTTTTAGATCACGAATATGAAGTGGGCCCTGATGTGTTAGTTCCACGGCCTGAAACTGAATTACTTTTAGAATATGCTTCTAATACATTATCTTCGATGAAATATGGACCTATTTTAGGCTTAGAGATTGGACTGGGGAGTGGAATTATTTCTATTGAATTGTTGAGCCAATTTCCTCAATTAAAAATGATTGCTTCTGAACTTAGTCCAGCGGCTCGTGCGCGAGGTTTAAAGAATGCTTACAAAATTCTTGGAGAAGATCGTTTGTTATTGAATCATTTGACTATTTTGCCTGTCCAAGATCCACTTGAGGTATTTTGTCCTTTTGAGGGGGAGATGTTGCAACTGAAAGCCGATTTTCTCATTTCCAATCCTCCCTATCTGAGTTCTCATGACCTAGTAGATTCTGAAGTATTTAATTATGAGCCTCATCAGGCTTTATATGCTCCGGAAGGTGATTCTCTGTATTTTTATCGCGTTATTGCAGAGGAAGCAGTGAAGGTTTTAAAGTCAAATGCATTTGTATTTATTGAGTTACCTCATAACCGAGCACTCCTCATTGCTGAGTTATTTGAGAAGAGAGGGTGGAGAGTGAAGATTCAAAAAGATTTGGCAGGTTTAGATCGGATATTAATTGCAAGGTTGGGTGCATGGAATGGATAAAATAAAAATCTATGGGGGAAAGCCGCTTCGAGGAACGGTTCAAGTCAGCGGGTCTAAAAATGCAGCTCTTCCTATTTTAATTGCAAGTTTATTGACAGATCAGGATTGTCAGTTTGAGTCTGTTCCGCAGCTTCAAGATATTCGTACTGTACTCAGACTATTGGCCCATTTGGGTTGTCGGGTCGAGGCCGATCTTGATAAAAATACCGTTCGAATGAACTGCGGCGAGATTACTACTCTTGAGGCTCCCTATGATTTGGTTCGAACTATGAGAGCTTCTGTAGTTGTTTTGGGGCCACTTTTAGCAAGATTTGGCCAAGCAAAAGTCAGTTTGCCTGGGGGTTGTGCGATTGGAGCACGGCCGATTAATTATCACCTTTCAGGGTTAGAGCGTTTAGGCGCTGAAATTCGCTTAGAAAATGGTTATGTGATCGGTTCTGCTCAGAAGCTCAAAGGGAATCGAATTGTTTTCGAATTTCCAAGTGTGGGTGCAACTGAGAACGTATTGATGGCTGCAACTTTAGCTGAAGGAGAATCTTTGCTTGAAAACTGTGCAAAAGAGCCTGAAGTAGTCGATTTGGCTCGAGCACTTCGGTCGATGGGTGCAGAGATTGAAGGCGAAGGAACTGAAGTGATTCGTGTTCAAGGAAAATCTTCGCTTCATGGAACTACCTATCGTGTGATGGGAGACCGCGTTGAAGCAGGGACTTTCTTGGCAGCTGGATTGGCTACTCGAGGTGCTGTTCGAGTAGAAGGGCTTGATCCAGAAGTGCTTGAAGCAGTACTTGTGAAATTCGAAGATGCTGGTGCAAGAATTCATCGAGAACCGAACGCAATTACCTTAGAAGCCTGGAGTCGCCTTCAGGGAACTGATTTTACCACTTTGCCCTATCCTGGTTTTCCAACAGATATGCAAGCTCAATTTATGGCTGCAATGACTGTCGCAGAAGGGGCTTCGTTGATTACAGAAACTATTTTTGAAAATCGATTTATGCATGTTTCTGAGCTTGCACGATTAGGCGCTGATATTACTATTCGTGGGCATACTGCATTAGTCAGGGGGCAAGAAAAGCTTCAAGGAGCTCCCTTGATGGCAACTGATTTGAGAGCAAGTGCTAGTCTCATTATTGGTGGTCTTTGTGCCCAAGGCGAAACCATCGTGAATCGCATTTATCACTTGGATCGTGGTTATGAAAAGGTAGAACAAAAATTAAGGGAGCTGGGAGCTGATATTGTTAGAATAAAAAGTGAGGAGAACTGAGAGTGAAAATTTTACAGGACTGTCTTTTTTGTAAGATGGGCTGCCGTGAAAGCGTAGTTCAAAAACTCTACGAAGATGAGGGGTTTTTTTGCATTCGAGACATTCACCCACAATCAAAAAGTCATTTTCTCGTCATTCCCAAGCAGCATATTGAGTCTTTAGAGAGCGTTTTTCCAGAAAATGGCCCTAAAAAAAATGATTTAATAGGAAAGCTTTTTGAGTTTGTCACATTTGTTGCTCGAGAGGAACGGATGTTACCGGAGGGATTTAGAACTGTCATTAATACAGGTAAAGGGGGCGGTCAAACGGTTTTTCATCTACATGTTCACTTATTAGGAGGCGAGCCTTTAGGGGGTGCCTTTGGAATCTAACATTTTCATTTATCTTTTTGATCTAGCATAATCCCTAAAAGGGACTTCATTTTATTTTTTTGGATTTTGATCGCATTGCGGTACATATTAATTCCAAGGCTAGTTTGAATCGTCTTTTTTTTGTTTTGGATGAAATGCGCAAGTTGAAGTAAAGAATGACTTAAGCCTGAAGGGGGGGGGTTAGAATCTACTAAACTGAGATGAGTTTGAGGTTGTTCTTCAAAATCCTGTGGTTGATGTCTCTGAAAAGGTTGGTTTTTTTTGTCTTTTGAAACAAATAGGACGTCATCCTCCGTAGAAGTAGAAATAGGGGTTAGGAATTGAGTCAATACAGAACGAACACGAGGAATCACGCAATTCTGCTCTTTCTGCCGAGATTGAAACAGATTGAATCTTTGCACTCAAAAAAGTGCGTAGAAGGATTCGCTTCTTACGTGCTTTTCGGAACTTTTTATAGGAACTTAAGTAAAAAGTGCTGCGTAAAGTACTTCTTAACCAATATTAATTAAATCAACTATTTGGAGTAAGCGGTTGACCGTTCCATTAGCTGATGTTAACAGTTGGTTTCTAAAATCGAGACTAACCGGGGATTCTTCACTCCCCTAAAGGATAATAAGCCGGTATGGATATTTTTTTAAAATGTCGGGAATATGAGGATGCAAAACGTGTTCAAGCGGCTGGAGTATATCCTTATTTTCGGCCAATTGAATCCACTGCAGGCTCCACCGTGGTGACACATGGTAAACGCAGGGTGATGATAGGATCCAATAATTATTTAGGATTGACGCATCATCCGAGGGTCCAGGCTGCAGCGAAGTCAGCAATTGATCGATTTGGAACTGGATGTACGGGTTCTCGATTTTTGAATGGGAATCTAGTCATTCATGAAGAATTGGAGCAGCAGTTAGCTCGATATTTAGGGAAAGAATCCTGCCTTGTTTTTAGTACTGGTTTTCTGTCGAATCAAGGTGCACTTTCCTGTTTAGTGGGTAGAAATGATGTGATTTATAGCGATCGAGAAAATCATGCTTCCATTATTGAGGGAACACGGGTTGCTCTGGGAGATACCATCAAGTTTCGTCATAATAATATGGCTGATCTTGAGAGAGTTTTGATTAATACTCGCCAAAAATACGAAGGAGCATTGATTGTTGCTGATGGTGTTTTTTCTATGTCTGGAGATCTTTTTGATTTTCCAAAAGCCGTTGAGCTAGCTAAAAAATACAATTGTAGAATGTATGTCGATGATGCGCATGCTCTTGGAGTCATGGGCCCCAAAGGTCAAGGAACTGAGCACCATTTTAATATGGTGGGGGCTTCCGATTTAGTGATGGGAACCTTTTCGAAATCCTTTGCTTCTATTGGGGGTTTTGTTGCCGGAGAGGTAGATGTTATTGAATATATTAAACATAAGTGTCGACCTTTTATTTTTAGTGCTGCAATGCCGCCTCCAGCTGTTGCTACTGTTTTAGAGTGTCTTAAGATGGTGGAAGAAGAGCCTCAGCATCTTGCTTCGCTTTGGAAAAATGCTCGTAAAATGAAGCGGGAACTAGCACTTTTGGGTTATAATACGTTAGGCAGTAAAACTCCTATTATTCCTTTATTGATTGGAGATGATTTTACTGCGTTCGCCTTTACTCAAAAACTTTATGAACATGGGGTATTTGCTACTCCAGTGGTGCGCCCTGCAGTTCCGGATGGATGTGCCCTCATTCGTACGAGTTATATGGCCTCTCATACAGAATCAGATCTAAATTATGTACTGGAAGTTCTTGAAACTTTAGGTAAGGAATTTGGGATTATTGGAAATCAGGGCCGGCAAGAGGAGCTTGCTGCTCTTGCTCATACTCATTTTGGGGTTTAAAAAAGTGTATCAAATCAAGCTGGTTGAAACTAAGTCAGATTGGTCTGATTTTATTGATCTGCCTTGGTCTCTTTATCCGGGTGATTCGAATTGGGTACCTCCTTTAAAAATTGCAGTGCGTGATTTACTCGATTTAAATAAGAATCCTTTTTTTAAGCATGCAACTCTTTATCCCCTTATTGCTTATCAGGATGGAAAATGTGTTGGCCGGATTGCTGGAATTATTGATGCAAATCACAATAATTATCATGAAGAAAAGACTGCTTTTTTTGGTTTTTTTGAAGTGATTCATGACCAACAGCTTGTTCAATTATTGATGAAAAAGATCATGGAATGGGCAAAAAATCAGGGTATGAATCTATTGAGAGGGCCGATGAATCCGAGCACGAATCACGAGTGTGGGCTACTGGTAGAAGGATTTAACGATCCACCTACTGTGATGATGACGTATAATCCACCTTATTATGCTCAATTATTAGAGGGGGCTGGCATGTCTAAAGCCAAGGACCTTTATGCTTATACTATTTCTAGAAAATCTCAGTTTTCTGATCGTTTAATTATTCAAGCCGATCGCCTACGAAAACGAGGGAAAGTTTCTATTCGAGCTGTCAATATGAAGCATTTTTCTCAAGAAGTGGAGACTCTCTTAGAGATCTACAATGATGCTTGGGAGAAAAACTGGGGCTTTGTTCCTATGAACCCAGATGAGTTTCGGCATCTTGCTCGAGATATGCAGCTCATAATGGATCCGAGGCTTTGCTTAATTGCTGAGGTAGGAGGAAAAGCAGTGGGATTTGCTTTAACACTTCCTGATGTAAACCAAGCTATTCAGAAGGTAAAGAATGGTAAGCTTTTACCAACAGGCATCTTTAAGCTGCTTTGGAATCTCAAGGGCCCCGGAAAAAAGAAGACCATCAATCGTTGCCGAATATTGACCTTGGGCATTCGAAAAGCTTATTATGAATATGGGATTGGCCCATTACTTTATACTGAGTATTACAAACGGGGTCCAGACTTGGGTTACCCAGTAGGTGAAGCGTCTTGGGTTTTGGAAGATAATAAGCCGATGAATAAGGCATTAAATAGGATGTGTGGAGAACGAACCAAAGTCTATCGAATTTATGATCAATCTCTGGTTTAGATGCGCATTTTAGGGGTGGATCCGGGCTCTCGTTTCACGGGATACGGATGTATTGATCAACTGGGGAATCAACTGCGTCATGTGACTCATGGTACTCTACGGTTGCCTCGTACCAGTGGTAAGAGTCTAGTGCCTTTTGAGGAGAGGCTCCTTGCTATTTATAATGGTCTTTCTGAAATCATTCGAGAATTTCAGCCTCAAATTATGGTTGTCGAGAAAGTGTTTATTGCTAAAAATCCGCTTTCTGCTCTCAAGCTGGGAGAAGCTCGAGGAGCAGCAGTATTAACGGGGAAAATTCATCAGATGGAACTTGCTGAATATAATCCGACACAAGTCAAGCTAGCGATTGTTGGGCACGGGCAAGCAGCGAAAGATCAAGTTGCTAAAATGGTGCAGATCCTGATTGGACCTCAAGAGTTTTCTACTTATGATGCTTCTGATGGGTTAGCTTTAGCTATTTGTCATGCTCAATTTATTCGATCGATCGGGAAGAATCAGTCAGCCCATTTGAGGAGCTTGCAGGGCTTGTCAAAACAGCGTAATAAGAAAAGATTCACTTTAGCAGAGTCAGTAGGGGCTACTTTACCGAAGAAAGTATAAGGAATGATTGGATATTTACAGGGTGAAATTCTTGAAAATGTCGATGGTAAGCTTTTAGTAGGGGTGGGCGCTCCTCTCACGGGCATGTTAGGTTATTCTATTTCTGTTCCTCAAAACGCTGGATATGCAGCCAATAGGGTAGGAGAACGTGTAGAGCTTTTTGTTTATTCTCATATTCGAGAAGAAGCTTTTGATCTCTATGGTTTTCATTCCAAACTGGAAAAAGAATTGTTTCTAACGGTCCTGAGTGTCAATGGGATTGGTCCTAAGAGTGCATTGGGAATTATTTCAAGTGTAGAGCCGGGTGAGTTTGTGGATGCTATTATTCAAGGGGATCAAGCATTTTTAACGCGCATTCCTGGGATTGGGAAAAAAACTGCAGAGCGAGTTGTGGTTGAGCTCCGAGATGTTTTGAAGAAGAAGGTAGATCTAGGGGTATTTTCTATCAGAGAGGGTTCTAGGAAATGGACTCATCCCATTTCTGCAGAAAGTATTTCTCAATCGAGCTTATTTCAAGATGCAAAGTCTGCTCTTTTGGGTCTAGGTTATCGGGAGCAGACCGTACATCAGCTTTTAAATCGTGTTTTACAGGATGAGAATTTTCATCCTCAGCGAGCAGAGGATCTGATTCGAACGGCTCTACAGCAACTTGCCTAAGTGCTTAGGAAGAGGAATATGGACTCCATTGAACTACCCAGAATTGTTAGCCCTGAGTTGCAATCGGATCGAGAAGAGCTACCAGAACAAGGTTTAGAAAAAAGTCTTAGGCCCTCTTTTATGGGGGAGTATATTGGACAAAAAAAAGTTAAAGAAAACCTTAGTCTCTTTATGGAAGCAGCTCGAGTGCGAGGGGATGCTTTAGATCATGTTTTATTAGCTGGCCCGCCGGGTTTAGGTAAAACCACCTTGGCTCATATTATTGCACATGAAATGAACGCTCAAATTCATATAGTTACGGGTCCTAACGTTGAAAAAAAAGGCGATTTGGCTGCTATTTTGAGTAATCTGCAACCTGGAGATGTACTTTTTATTGATGAAGTGCATCGTTTACAGAAAACCATCGAAGAAGTTCTTTATGGAGCGATGGAAGATTTTAAATTGGATCTCATTATTGGGCAGGGGCCTGCAGCGCGTACGCTCCGTATGGATCTTCCTAAATTTACTCTTGTGGGAGCAACTACTCGAACCGGATTGCTTTCTAGCCCGCTTCGAGATCGATTTGGGGTTCAGCTGAGATTAGACTTTTATCCTGTCGAGGAATTGGAAAAAATTGTGCATCGTTCGGCAGATGTTTTGGCTATCCAAATAGATGGATGTGGGGCAAATGAAATAGCGCGCCGCTCACGTGGGACACCCCGTATCGCGAATCGACTCTTAAAACGAGTGAGAGACTTTGCACAGGTAAGAACAAAAAATGGTCAGGGAGTGGGTACTTCGATTACACGCCAGATTGCTCAAGCAGCTCTTGCTCTTTTTGAGGTGGATATTCTGGGCTTAGATCCTATGGATCGTAAATTTTTGTTCACTATTATTGAAAAATTTGATGGCGGTCCTGTCGGAATAGAGACGCTTTCCTCAGCAATTGGAGAGGAAAGGGACACTCTAGAGGATGTCTATGAGCCTTATTTGCTTCAAGAAGGTCTTATTCAAAGAACTCCTAGGGGAAGAATGGCAACTCGCATAGCCTACCATCATCTTGGAATCCTAGGGAACGAAGAAAAAAGTACAGATTCTGATTGTATTTAGAGTTGTTGCAGAAACGATACACTTTATTCGTAGATTGATGGAGAGATAGACACACTTGAGTCTTTTTTAATAATGAAGCAATTTTTAATAATAGGAAAACAACAATCAGATTTATGTTGTAAGTTTTTGAAATTAAAGAGTAATCGTTTATTTTTAAGAAACGAAAATGATGGATTGGAAGGAGAATTTTTTTGGGCATGTTCTTTGCTTTGCTTAATGAGTGTGAAAAGCGAGGAGAGCCATGATTTTACAACGCACTCTAAAAAATAAAGTCTCTCTTCAAGGAATAGGGGTTCATTCAGGCAAATCCAGTCGGGTTACTCTGAGGCCTGCTCAGCCGAATAGAGGAGTTCTTTTTGTTCGAACCGATCTCCCGGGCGCTCCTGAAATTGCAGCTCATTATAAAAATATTGTTAATACACAGCTAGCCACTACATTGGGTTACGGAGGAGTGACTTTAAGTACAGTGGAGCATGTTCTTGCGGCTCTTCAAGGCTGTGGAGTGGATAACGCCATTATTGAAGTAGATGGCCCCGAAGTTCCTATTATGGACGGAAGTTCAGGAGCCTTTTGGGAGGCTATTCAGTCCGTTGGTGTTGAATCTCAACTGCAAGCACGTCCTTACCTGGCTCTTCGTAAAAAAGTGGAATTAAAGATAGGCGAGAAATGGGCCCTTGTTGAGCCTTCTTCGCATCTTGAAATTCATGGCTCTATTGAGTGGGATCACCCTTCTATCGGATACCAAGAGTTTCATTATCAGGAAGGTAAGACTGAATTTAAAGATCTCGCTTGGGCAAGAACATTTGGTTTTCTGAGAGATGTAGAAATTTTGAAAAAAATGGGTCTAGCTCGGGGCGGATCTTTAGAAAATGCAGTTGTTCTAGATCATGCTCTTGTTTTGAATCCCGATGGACTTCGCTTTCCAGATGAGTTTGTCAAACATAAGATTTTAGATGCATTAGGAGACTTCAAATTAGCTGGGATTTCGATTCAAGCTTATATACGGCTGCATCGGGGCGGTCATGATCTTCATAGTCAGCTTTTAACTGAAATTTTTAAAGACCCGGATAATTTTGAAATTATTGATGTATCTGAGAGGGAGGAAAAGCGTTTTCTCGGGATGCATGCTGCATTGGTGAGGGGATTTGTTGCAAGTTTTTAGTCTTTTTTTTTGAGTCCTTAGGCTATTCTAGTTGTTTAATGTATTGTTGAATGACTCCTAATGAATCACCACTCTTCCGGCCGGAAGCCCCCTGATTTATCGGTGGGGATGAAGGCCGTTAGTTTTTTCTTGAATATATGTCTTAAATCTGTATATTCCATACAATGAATGAACCAAGGCATTCTATAAAGTATAAATCAAATAATAATGTG
>CAIYTD010000360.1 GCA_903928955.1 Oligoflexia bacterium
ATTTTAATATTTTAAAAAATATTTTTTAAAATATTAAAATAAGAAAAAATAGTTCATAAAAAAAGAACTCCGGTTGCAGTAATCTCAAAAGACAGAGAAGAATAAATCGTGCCTCTATTGCGTATTTGAGTTCATATGAAAGAATGAGTTCTCCGAAAAACAAGTCTACGTGCTAAAATCTAGGGCGAGAGAAATGTCATCTGAGCGAGCTCTAGAATTCGTAATTCCCGGTCAAGATAACATCATTTCCAGAAATTTGAACATTTCCATAAACCTGAACATCTCCACCGACCTGAGCATATCCATAGACCTCAGAATTTCCATAGACCCGCGCATGTCCAGAAACCTGAGCATCGCCATAGACCTCGGCATTTTCATAGACCTCGGCATTTCCACAGACATGCGCAGTTTCAGAGACATGAGCATCTCCATAAACCTTGGCATTCCCGTAGACCAAAGTATCTTCAGAAACAACGGCATTCCCGTAGACCTCGGCATCTCCATAGAGCCGAGCAGATCCAAGAACCCAAGCACGTCCAAAGACCCTCGCATTTCCATGAACTTGAGCATTTCCATAGATCTCGGCATTTCCATAAACCTGGGCATTTCGGTAGACATCAGCATTTTGATAGACCCGAGCATTTTCATAGATTTGAGCATTGTCAGAAACATGAACATCTTCTCCATAGACCCAAGCATTCCCATAGACCCGAGCATTTCCATAAACCATGGCATCTCCATAGACCTGGGCATTTTCATAGATTTGAGCATTGTCAGAGACCTCGGCATCTCCAAAAATCCTCGCCTGTCCATAGACGCGAGCATCTCCAGTGACCTGAGCATTTTCACAAACACTTGCAAGCGAACCAATATAAGGTCTATTGCGACTTAAACCCCCGATGATCACTGATTCAACAATTGCACTATCAGCAACAAACCCTCCAGGACTGCCATCAAAATTTGTTGTGTAACTTCCGGCAGCACCACGACACGGAGGAATCGAAAAATTTTCAATCCACAAAAAATCACCTGCATAGGAGAAACTGATGAACAAAAATGAGAATAAACCGATAAAAATAGATGAACGCAAAATCATTGAAATAAATCCTTAAGTTTTAAATAAAACGAATCGATATTAAGTATTTCAATGATGCTAGTAGAATTTTTTCGTTTTTTTTATTTACAAAGAAGACTTTATACCACGCGTATATAATTTAGTTCAACCCTAAAATTAAATTATTTTATCAATCTAATTAGTTAACTATGATAAGAGTCTTAAATAAAACATGATTTATGATATTGAATCTGATCAGCTCATAAATTTTCACGGTCGTGAAGCCTAATGGTGCTACCTTATTAAAGGTAAGTTCAGCTTCCTTTCCCAACGCAAAGCGGACTCACAAATGGTTTCCAGCTGATCGTACTGAGGTTTCCATCCAAATAGTTTTCTTATTTTTTGAGAATCTGCAACAATTTTTGGAGAATCCCCTAATCTTCGAGAAGACTCCCGCACTAAAAAATGCGTACCACTTACCTTTTGTATCGTATCCAGTACGTCTTTTACACTAAAGCCTCTCCCATAACCACAATTCACGACTTCAGATTGTCCCCCCGCATTCAAATATTCAATTGCTTTCAAATGTGCTTCTGCCAAATCTTCGACATGAATATAATCTCGAATACAGGTCCCGTCGTTAGTAGGATAGTCTGTTCCAAAAATAACAACCTCTTTCCTGAGCCCACAGGCCGCTTCACACCCCACCTTAATGAGGTGAGTTGCATTTTTAGAAATTTGGCCGATTTCTCCGTTTATTTGAGCGCCTGCGACATTAAAATATCTGAGAGCCACATAGCGAAATTTTTTCTCAAAAACACCCTGTACCGAACTACTCAAGCCAACATCCTTGAGCATTTGTTCCGTCATGCATTTTGAATTTCCATAGGGATTGAGTGGATTCATTGGAGCTGTTTCTAGAACGGGTATTTGATCTGGAAATCCATATACCGCTGCTGTGGATGAAAAAACAAATTGAGTCACACCCATTTTAATACAAGACTGAATCAGAGAAAAAGAAGTCAAAGTATTATTTTTATAATATTTCAATGGATCAAGAACAGATTCTTCGACTCGAATAGATCCTGCAAAATGAATCACCGTTTTAATTTTATGAACTTTGATCACTTTTTCAACTAGATCTGTATCGCCTACTTCACCTTGAATAAATACTGCTTCTTTTGGAATTGAACTCAAATACCCCGTACTCAGATTATCCAAAATAACGACTGACTTTCCAGAATGAACGAGCTGATGACTGGTATGAGATCCAATATATCCTGCACCACCCGTTACTAAGAGAGTCATTCCGCCACCTTTCAAATCGAACAAAAATAACACAA
>CAIYTD010000361.1 GCA_903928955.1 Oligoflexia bacterium
ATAATACTCAAGTACTTCAAGATTAGTTCCTTCCCCCTCAGAAATACAAGATTCAACAATTTCTTTTTTTGTTTCTTCTAAAAATTTAATCTTTGAAAAATAACAATTGTTAATATTAATATCTTCAAAATAATCATTAAAAGGCCCGCAATTATTTTCGGGGGGGGTGGCGCTATCGCCCATATTTTCATGGTTTGAAGGCAGTTCAAGCTCCTCAAAACAGGGGTCAGTATAGTCCCCTACAATACTTTGTACAGGATTAAAATAATCTTGATCCAGTCTTTTTTCTATAGATGCTGATACTGCAATAGGATTTTTAGGCTTGATTGATACTTTTTGATGACTGTTGTTAATCCTTTCAGCAATTTCTAGTGGAATTAATACTTGATAGGTATTGATGAGTTGACTGCCAATCTTCGAATAGGACTTTATTTTCTTGATGAAGTGATGACTTTCCAGATTCTTGAGATTGAGTTCAATGGTTCGACGACTTTTGCAGTTGCGAATCTCGCGAAGCTTTTCAACAGAGACTTCAACTTCGCACTGTGCATCAAACTTTGCCAAGTCATACAAGATTTCCCAGATGTCTTTTGCGCCTGAGCTCAGTTTGGCATAGCCTTTTAGCTCGCGCAGCAGTAGGGATGGAAATTTACAATACTCTCTGAGAGTAGGTGAGTCTAAGGCGATAGACCCTATCGATCGTGAAGACATAGTATATTCACTCCATATTATCAAATAAAGATTGACAAATATGAAATAGCTTTTTATACTTAGCTTTGGAAGTTAAGGCTAAGAATCGCGTACCAAACGTTTTCTTGCTATTTCTAAACCCTGGTTACCGCCAGGGTTTTTTTTGTTTCCATTTTAGATAACCGATAGTCACATTAAGTTCGGGGGCATGCTTTTTCCTTATTTTGTTTTTGTCACCCGCGGGTGACAAGTCTAGGTTGTAAGTTACTTTCTGTTTCAGCTGTCACCCGCGGGTGACAGTTTTAGTCTAATCTGCTGCTCAATACTAAGAGCGAAATCTCGTTCTGCCTTTTTTGGATCTAAAACATTTCGTATGTCTTTTGGAAAAGAAATGGATAAATTGCCATTTCCATCTTTCCTCCAAGTAAATAGATGCCTTCCATCCTTTGATAAGACTTTTGAATTACTAATATCATCTTCTAAATTGCTCTTCGATTTTTCATAATTTTTTCTCAAGGATTCATAGCCTATTCCAGAGCGTAGTTTGTCAGCTAAGCCCAATAAAATATTGAGCCCATCAGGGTCCTTTTTACAAATAAATTTAATCTCTTCAGCTGTTCTTGGGCTGACTTTAGTCATGTCTCCAATCGCCTCAATCAGCTGTGCCGGGATTTCTTTATAAGACATGAGGCGGGATATTTGCTGACGGGTTGTTCCTAGTTTTTCTGCTAAATCACTTTGCGTTAAAATTCCATCATCTATTTGACGAGAGTAATTGATCCCCCTTGCATAGTCTGACAAATCTTGACGATTCTTATTCTCAGCAGCTTGTGCTAGTCCTGACTCAGTATCAGTATAGCTCACTAATTTTGCTTGAAATGGGATCCCAGCAAGCTTACAGGCGCGCCATCTGCGCTCCCCAACGATTAGCTCATATTTGGGGCCTGGTTCTTGAGAAAGGCGCACTATACCAGGTTGAAGCTGCCCAATTTTTTTTAGTACTTTTGAGAAGTCATCGAGATCACCCAACTCATTTTCAGGACGATCTTTGTATTTCCAAAGTTTAATTTCATCAGGGGTAATTTCAATGAGGGAAGAGAAGTCAGTTGCTATAGACTCTGGATTGTCATATATCTTATGCGTTTTATATGTCTTCACCTCAGGCTGTGTGGATTCGTTCTGCTCTTTATTAGTAATTGGAAGAGCTGGCATTTTGATATTTTCGAAGTAGTTCTTTACAACATCTTTTTTTTTCATAGCAGTACCTTAAGGGCTGATTTTATTCCATAAATCGTTAATAACCTCATAATAATCTTGTGCCAAATTACTTTTCGGATCGAATTCTAAGATGCTGAGCTTATTAACGCGTGCTTCTTGTGCGATGATGCTTCGCCTGATTGGACTTGGAATAATCGATTCTTTAAACATATTTAAATACGAAGCATATATATTTTGACTAATCGAGTTGTTTTCTAGTAATGTTGGAATCAAATAAAAGCTCGACCAATTTAACTTCATATTACTTTGAAAATCAGTTATTTCCTCCAGGTTTGAGCGCAGTGCTTCCAGACATTCAGTTTCACAAGCGATGGGCATAA
>CAIYTD010000362.1 GCA_903928955.1 Oligoflexia bacterium
AGCAATTGGTATCGTTGTAGACGATGCGATTATGATGCTTGAGAATATCGTTCGCCATCACGAAATGGGGAAAACTCGCAGAAAAGCTGCTTTAGATGGATCGAACGAGATTACTTTTGCTGCGATTGCCACCACGATGGCTATAGCAGCAATTTTTATTCCTGTAGTATTTATGAAAGGCGTTGTAGGTAGATTTTTTTACCAGTATGGAATTACAGTAACTGTAGCTGTTTTTTTATCTCTCTTAGAAGCATTAACACTTACTCCTATGCGATGTGCTCGATTTATGCATTCCGGAAAAGATCTCAATCTAGGTTGGATCTCAAATAAAATGAATGCATTTATGGATCGTTTGACTGATAAATATCGAGTTGTACTGAAATGGTCATTAAAGAATAGGTTAGCGGTTGTTGCCATTTCAATAGTTATTTTTCTAGGGTCTCTGGTTTTTCTAGCAGCACTGAGAAAGGAACTCATTCCACCTCAGGATCAGTCGTTTTTTCTCCTATCTCTTAAATCCCCAGTCGGAAGTTCGATTGAATCTACCGATATTATTTATCATCAAGCTGAAGAGTATTTAAAAAAGAAGCCGGAAATTAAAAGTCTCTATACAACTATTGGAAATTACGAAAATAACAATGTGGTGAATGCAGGTACGATTTTTGTTATTTTGAAGGAACCCAAACTGAGGGTATTGAATCAACGCGAATTAATGTCTCAGAGTAAAGCGGAGCTTCAGAAATTATTTCCGACTCTTCAAATCTCTGCGCAGGATTTATCGCTGACGGGATTCAGTGCTTCTCGAGGGTTTCCTATAGAATTTACCATTGAAGGTCCAGACTGGAAAAAATTAATGGAATACTCAAAAGAGATCAATAAAAAGCTTCAGGCAACGGGACTTTTAGAAGATATTAATACAGATTTTCAGATGGATATGCCTGAAATTCACGTGATTCCGGATAGAATCAGGGCTTCCGAACGGGGTGTTTCAGTTACAGCGATGGGGCAGGAAGTGAGTAATCTGATTGGGGGTCAGATTTTCAATGCAAATACGCAGTATCCTAAAGATGATCATCGCTATTCGATTCGTGTGCGCTCAGAATCGGATCAAATCAATAAGATAGATGACATTAGAGACCTACTGGTGAGCAATGATCGAGGAACAAGTGGCAATCTCATCTCTTTGTCTGAAGTGGCGAAAATAGAAGTAACCACTGGAGCACAGTTGATCTCCAGGGTGAATCGAGCTCGTGCTATTCCTGTGTATGCTAATGTTTCTCATAATCGCTCTCAGCAAGATGCACTAGACGCAGTTATTCGCGTAGGAAACGAAGTGTTACCTCCCCATTCTGGATATTTCTTGAAGGCAACTGGAAGTGCTCAGGCTTTTCATGAAGCCTTTAACGGGCTTATTTTCGCTCTTATTTTAGGTATTGCGGTTGCCTATATGGTCTTAGCTTCCCAATTTAACAGTTTTATTCATCCCATTACTGTATTAGTGGCTTTACCCTTTAGTTTATCAGGAGCATTCAGTGCTCTCTATTTTACTCATCAATCACTTAGTTTATTCAGTATGATTGGACTCATTTTATTAATGGGTATTGTGAAAAAGAATTCCATTCTTCTGGTGGACTTCACGAATCAGAGAAGGGCAGAAGGTTTAAATCCTATTCAAGCATTGCTGGAAGCTTGCCCTGTTCGATTAAGGCCAATTCTCATGACTTCGGTCGCAACTATTGCAGGTGCAATTCCAGAAGCTCTTAATTTTGGCGCTGGGGCAGAAACTCGAGTACCTATGGCTATTTCCATTATTGGGGGAGTATTAGTGTCCACAGTTTTAACTTTGATTGTTGTCCCCTGTGTATACAGCTTGTTTTCAAATTTCGAGAGGCCAGAGAAAGTCGAAGAAGCGTGAATTATGAGGAGTTTATCCGAAATTTCCATTAGACGCCCGGTGATGACCTGGATGCTCATGTTTGCTTTGATCATCTTCGGTAGCATTTCTTTTCATCGGCTCGGTATCAGTCAGCTTCCTGACGTCGATTTCCCTGTGGTGAGTGTGTCTTTTAGATTGCCTGGTAGCGCTCCTGAAGTCATGGAAAGTCAGGTGCTGGATCCAGTAGAAGATTCCATTATGCAAATCAGTGGAATACGCAGTGTGACTTCCACTGCCCAGCAGGCCTCAGGGTCTATATCGGTAGAATTTGAAATGGATCGAAATGTAGATGATGCACTTCAAGAAATAAAAAATCATATTGCACAAGTTAAAAATCTTCTGCCAAAAAATTTATTGCCCGCAATACTTCGTAAAACTAATCCAGAAGATCAGCCCATTATGTGGATCGGATTAACCGCTGAGGAGCAAAATATTCCTTTAATAGATTTAATGATCTATTCTAAAAATTATCTGCAGAATCAATTTGGGATTGTTCCTGGTGTAGGTAATATTGTTCTCGGAGGATATGTTGATCCGGCATTGCTGGTTTCTGTTGATTCACGAAAGATGGATCAATTGGATATTACTTCTGATGATATTTTACAGGCTATTCAGCAAGAACAAGTAGAAATTCCAGCAGGGCAGATTAATAGTAGTAGCGAATACAATGTTAGAATTCTAGGTGAAACGAAGAGCCCAGAAGAGTTTGGGCAAATTCGAATTAATAATCGTATTTCGAAAGGGCCTAATTATCGGCCTACACTTCTCAACCAAGTTGCGCAAATCGAGGAAGGTACCGCTGACGTCAGAAAAATCTCCCGAATGAATGGAAAGCCAGCAGTAGGCTTAGGAATCATTAAACAGCATGGCTCGAATGCCGTTGAGGTAGCCGAAGCTGTTCGTAAAAAGTTGAATGAAATTTTACCCCTGATTCCCAAAAAATTTAAATTGGAAGTGCGTACTGATAATACCCGGTTCATCAAACAATCCGTTCATCAACTTATTTTCACCCTTTGTCTCTCTGCACTGCTGACTTCTTTGGTGTGTTATTTTTTTCTGGGATCATGGACTTCTACTCTGAATGTTTTAATGGCGATACCGACTTCCATTATTGGTACATTTATCGCATTTTACGCCTTTCACTTCACCTTGAATACTTTTACTCTTTTGGGTCTGAGTTTGGCTATTGGAATCGTTGTAGATGACGCCATTATGATGTTGGAAAACATTGTGAGGCACAGAGAGCAGGGAGAGAAAAAATTTGAGGCTGCTCTAAAAGGTTCGCAAGAGATTACCTTTGCCGCTATTGCTGCCACAGTAGCAGTTGTCGCTATTTTTCTTCCTGTCGTTTTTATGAAAGGTATTATCGGAAAATATTTTCTTCAGTATGGGATAACGGTAGCTGTCGCAGTACTGCTATCCCTTTTGGAGGCTCTGACTTTGACGCCTATGCGTTGCTCAAGGTATTTGGCAGTGACGCATTCTTCCAGAGGATTCGCTCATTCGATAGATCAAGTTTTTAAAAAAATGGCAGGTATCTATGAATGCTGGTTAAGAGTTTTACTGGAACACCGTTGGAAGACTATTCTCGTGACTCTTCTCTTTTTTTTAGGCAGTTGTGTTGTAGGAAAGCATCTCCCTTCTGAAATGATGCCCGCTCAAGACCAGGCGATGTTTATGCTCCGATTTAAATTACCGGTTGGAACCGCTTTAGGCGTTACCAGCGAAAAGATTAAACAGGTGGAGGAGTATTTATTAAAGCTGCCTGAAGTGACTGGGCTTTTTAGTGTGGTAGGAGGTTTTGGCGGTGATGCTGTGAATCAAGGCATGGCTTATGCCACTTTAGTGGATCGAAGTCAGAGAAAACTTTCGCAGGCTGATCTGGTGAAACAGGTGAGACGGGAACTGAAGCTCAAGGTTCCTGGGATGGAATGTATTGTTCAAGATCTCTCTTTAAGGGGGTTTTCTGCAAGTCGAGGATTTCCAGTTGAATTTATCATTCAAGGTCCAGGCTGGGATCAACTCACTAGTGTTACGAATAAAATCATGACTGAAATGAAGCAATCGGGATACGTTGTGGATGTCAACACGGATGTCCAAAATGGAATGCCAGAAGCACAAATTATTCCGAATAGAAAAAAACTGGCTGAACATGCGGTTTCTCTAAGTACAGTGACCAACGTCATTAATACTTTAATGGGTGGAATGACTTTAAATGGTAAAACGCAATATCCAAAAGACGACCACAGATATGAAATCGAAGTGAGGCTGGGTCTGTCTGATAGGAATAAGATCGCCGACTTGAGTCAAGTCATGATTAGAAATAATCGTGGGCAAAGAGTTGCTTTGTCCGAATTGGTGGACATAAAAATTAAGCCGAGTCTGCTGCTGATTTCCCGGTTGAATCGGTTTAGGGCAATCACTGTTTACGGTAATCCAGCGCCAGGACATTCTCAGCAAGAGGCAATGGAATATACTGAAAAGTTGGCGCAGTCATTATTGCCTCCTGGTTATATTCTGAAAATGATCGGTAGCTCGCAGAGTTATCGAGAGTCGTTTCAAAGTCTCATTTATGCGCTTATCTTGGGGATTGTAGTTTCTTATATGGTCTTGAGCTCACAGTTCAATAGTTTTATTCATCCGATTGCCGTTCTGATGGCGTTACCTTTTAGTTTTTCAGGAGCCTTTATTGGTCTCGCATTGGGACGCCAATCGATCAATATGTATAGCATGATTGGATTTATTCTCTTAATGGGGATCGTTAAAAAGAATTCCATACTTTTAGTAGATTTTACAAACCAGTGTCGCTCTGAAGGGAGCGATGTTCATTCTGCGATTCTGAAAGCCTGTCCCATTCGGCTCAGACCTATTTTGATGACTTCTGTAGCAACAGTTGCTGGGGCGCTTCCAGAAGCGTTGTCATTAGGGCCTGGATCGGAGACGACTATCCCTATGGCGATCGCTCTTATTGGGGGTGTCATTGCTTCTACAGTTCTTACTCTTTTTGTAGTTCCATGTGTTTACAGCCTCATGTCCAAGTTAGAACGTGTAGATCCCCTTACCTGAAAACGGTCGCTATTTTGATTTGAACAGCGGATGATAGGACTTCTTATTTCTCCAGAGAAGAAATATTTCCATAGTAATCAAAAAAATGCCAAGAGGGGCTCCTTCTGGTTCTAGAAAAATATGAAACCAGAAAATATTAAAGATAATGGGCGCTAATAAAAGTAAGGAAAAGGAAACGTATCTGTTCAAGAGAAGTGAGATCGAGCAGAGGATCTCAATGCTTTTAATGAGATAGAGAAGCTTTGAAATGAGTAGGATTTCAATAAAACTTGCAGCGGTTCCTGTCATCGGGGGCATGGGTATGAAATGGAGAAATCCATTGACTCCAAAAATAAGGAATATTAATCCCATTATGATTTGAACAAGTTTCTGTAATTTTTTCATTTTTTCCTACTTATTTTTGTTTAATTGATAGATGCATATTCCAGAAGATGTCTTGGAATATGCGAGTTCAAACAAATGAGAAAATATTTTTTTATGACTTACCGTAGGCAGGAATATCTGCGTTTGGAATATGGTGATACAGCCAATCATGTAAGAAATTCATCAAGCCTTCTCCGTCGGCTGTGCCTGCTTCAACGCTAGGGGTAACTTCCTGAATCTTTTCAACGAGATCTTGATGAGCTTTCTTATGCACTTCTAAATGAGCATATCCTATTTCTTGCATGTGCGCTTCTTCGGATGCAAAGTGAGTGACTGCCCAGTTTACAACTCCGTGAAATATTCTTTTGGTGTCTTCAAGATTTTTTTTCTCAAAAGCGTCACACAGAGAGGATAGTGTGAAAAACAATGCTTGGTGCTCATGATCCATCTCTACTTCGTTGGAAACGAATTCAGGACCCCAAGTAAATTGAGGATAAGCAGCATAAGATACGTGATGAATGAACGCTGTAGACAAGGTTAAAGCTGTCAGCATTAATTTTAATTTCATAATAAATTCCTACTTTTAATGATCGCTTTTCATTAATTTAATGAACGAGCGAATATTTTTATTGAAACGTATATGCTCCTAAGAAAAGGATCTGTCAATTTTTTTCACAGACCTGCTTGGAAGGAGGTGAAGAATGATGAGTGTGAAATAGATATTTGAAAAGAGAGTAATTGCAGCTTCAAAAACTGCGAGTACAGTGCGAAGGCTGAATGTCATTGGGAAATTGATCCACTTTATGCTTTGTCCTAATAACCAGGAACTGAGCCATTCGATCAGCATTAAAAAAGCTAAAGGAATTAACGATGATTTGTATTGGCCAATTATTTTTTCTGCATGCTCTATAGGGGTAGCTTCTTCGTTCCATCCTTCTAAAATAAAACAAAATGACGCGAGTTCATATTTAAATGAATAATAGAGCCCAGGGATAATGATTAAAAATAAACCAAAAACAAATAATAAAGCACCCCGGATAGAAAGAATAGTAAGAGGTGCCAAAAGTTCCATGGAATTTTTAAGGATTTGTTTAAAGGAGATCTGTTTTTTTGGATGGAGTTGTTGGTGAATCCAAAGAATGAACGTCACGAAAATGAAATAGGAGCACGCCATCAATATTAAAGTAGACGTGAGAGTCGTCCAGAGCTTGAAAGGATCAATATTATTAAAATCTAAATTATCGGATTCATCAAAAAAAGAGAGAAGGAAGAAGCATCCAAAAAAGGCTTTTAAAGCAAATGGGGAGTTTCGGATAAAAGCGAGCGTTTCATGAAGGAGTGGTACCCAAGGTATTGATTTTTTACTGTTCACTCTTGTAATCTATCATTCAACTGACAGAAGTTCTAGAGAAGGGTAAAAACATATTTTGAATATGAGATCAATTTTTTTATCGATTATTTTTTATTGCTGCTTTTTTTTTGCAGGATGTACCCAGAGTCGCTCGCCATTGGAAAAAACTTTTCGACTTGCTTGGGAAAACGTACCTCGCAGCATCGATCCCAGATATACTATTGATGCAGATAGTCAATATCTCGAAGATTTTATTCATTGCTCCCTCATTTCGTTTGATCGCCTCGGACAGATGACAAAATCCCTTGCGTCAGGGATGCGGTGGATAGACTCAAAAACTCTAGAAGTGACACTGCGTCGTGGGGTTTATTTTTCAAATAATCAGGAAATCACTGCTCAAGACGTTCAGGCAAATTTTGATTTTTATATAAAAAAGGAGGGGGAGCGATCGCCCCATTCTGCAAATTTCTCTGATCTTAAAAGTGTTGAGGTCGTTCAAAAAGATCAATTACTTTTTCATCTTTCTCAATCAAATGGTGATTTTACCACTTTGCTTTCTTTGGGGCTCCTTCCTCAAAAACTAGCTGCCGGAGCTCGCATCAGCGATCCAAAAAAAATAATAGGCTGTGGAGCTTTTCAAATCGAAGAGTGGGCTGTTGGTCATATCCTTTTAAAACGAAGGGATTTGAATTCGAGCAAGGAAGTAAAATACATTCATATCGCATTTGTGAAGGATGAAAATACCCGATTCCTCAAGTTACGAAATTCTGAATTAGATCTAGTCCAGAATTCTATTAATCGGGATCAATTGGGTAGAATTCAAGATTACAAGCATTTGAGGCTGCTCCGAGCCCCAGGAATGAATACCACTTATTTAGGCTTTCAATATAGTGATCCGATTTTGAGAGATCAGCGAGTGAGGCTGGCTATTGCTCATTCAATTGATCGGAAGAAAATCATTGAGCATATTTTTCATGGCTGGGCGATTCCAGCTACTACTATTCTGGCTCCGTTTGATCGCTACTTTAATCCATCATTGAAACCTTTAAAATATGACGTGAACGAAGCGATGCGGCTTCTTGATGCAGCCGGATTTCCTCGGAAGGGGAGAGATTTATCGGAACCTCGGTTTACCCTTAAGCTCAAAACAACCACCAATGCGACTCGATTGATGGTTGCTCACGCTCTTGCCGAAGAATTCCGTCGGGTGGGGATTGCTCTTGAAATCGAGAGTATGGACTGGGGAAAGTTTAAAAGTGATGTGGATCAGGGCAATGCTCAGCTGTGGAACTTGAATTGGATTGGGATTCGGGGACCAGATATTTATCGATTTGCTTTTTCGACTGAGAGTATTCCTCCCTATGGGGCCAATCGAGGGAGAGTGTCCCATCCTCAACTCGATCAATTGGTTCTGAAAGCACGAGCAGAAATAGATTTTGAAAAAAGAAGATTGCTCTACAATCAAGCACAAGAGATTGTAAACGAAGAAGTTCCCTATGTTTTTCTATGGCATGAGGATCAGTATGCTGTCGTGCATCAGAGAGTGAAAAACTACGAGTTGTATGCAGACGGAAGGTTAGTGGGAATTGAGAATGTCAGCTTCTCAGCTGAAAAATGATGGGAAAGAAGCACTATGGGAACTTATCTTTTAAAACGACTCCTCTATCTCTTTCCGATGAGTTTCATAGTCGTTTTTTTTTCTGGGGTGATGATTCATTTTATTCCGGGAGATCCGGTAGATCAAATAGCAGGTGATTTTTCGAGTGAGCAAGAGAGAAGGGCCATCCGGAAAAATATGGGTCTGGATCAGCCAGTACCTCTTCAAGTACTCTATTATTTTAAGGGGGTCATTCAAGGAGACCTTGGACACTCTCTGATCGATCATCGAGCGGTATCAGAACTCATTCTGGAAAGAATATTACCAACGGTAGAGCTTGCACTGACTTCTATTGTTTTGGCTTGTTTAGTGAGTATTCCTTTGGGCGCTTGGGCTGCTGTTTTTAAGGGATCTAAAATCGATTCTATTTTGATGCTGAGCTCCCTCATCGGTCTGTCAATGCCGAGTTTTTTGTTAGGGCCGCTTCTCATTCTTTTTTTTTCTGTGCAGATGGGGTGGCTGCCTGTTTCAGGGCGCTCAGGGCTGAGTAGCATTATTCTACCTTCTATTGTATTGAGTAGCTCTCTTTCGGCCTCTCTTTTGCGAATGACTAAGGTGAGCTTTTTAGAGCAGCTCGGTGCTGATTATATTCGTACCGCTCGATCGAAGGGGTTGGGCGAAATTCTGATTTTTACTAGGCATGTATTTAAAAATGCAGCACTTTCGATTACAACGATGATCGGTTTACAGTTCGGAGCACTAGTGACTGGAACTATTATTACAGAAAAAGTATTTGATTGGCCTGGTCTAGGCACTCTCATTGCTGAATCCATTGAGCGGAGGGATTATCCCGTCGTTCAAGGTTGTGTTTTTACTTTCTCTCTTTTCTTTCTCCTGACGAATCTGATCACAGATCTCTGTTATTTTGGATTGGATCCACGGATCAGACTGGCTCGGTTCGATTGAAACGAATAAAAAGGAGAAAATTAAAATGGATTTTGGGATGTTCCTTTTTGCTAGGGATCATCCTGGCTGCACTTTTTGCACCTCTTTTGACCTCCTTTATTCCTGGCAAAGTCGATATCACTCAGAGGTTGTTGCCTCCTAGTCCAGAGCATTGGTTGGGAACGGATTTGAAAGGGATCGATATTTGGACTTCTCTTCTCTATGGGGCTCGGATCAGTCTGATGGTGAGTTTTTTCACTGTTTTAATCACGACTACTGTAGGAGGCTGCTTAGGGCTCTTAGCCGGATACTTGGGGGGGTGGTTCGAGCAAATACTGATGAGACTGATTGATGTTTTGATGGCCTTCCCGGGGATGATTCTTACACTGAGTTTTGCTGCGGTCTTAGTTCCCTCTTATTTTAGTCTGATTTTTTCTATTGCATTGACAGGTTGGATGGAAACAGCTCGAATCATTCGCGCAGAAGTGCTGAGTCTGAAAGAACGGGAGTATATTCTTGCAGCGCGTGCGTTAGGTGCTCCTACTGGGTCTTTGCTTTTTAAGCATATTTTACCTGCGCTTCTCCCACTCTTGCTGACGCAAGTGACCGCTTCTGTCGCTTCAGTGATTCGGATTGAA
Source organism: Oligoflexia bacterium (assembly GCA_903928955.1). Lineage (GTDB taxonomy): Bacteria > Bdellovibrionota > UBA1018 > UBA1018 > UBA1018 > CAIYTD01. Next base: position 9,897 of record CAIYTD010000362.1, read on the forward strand.
TCGGGCTTAAGCTTCCTAGGCCTCGGCCCTCATGGTTTAGTTCCTACATGGGGCCAGCTCTTGAGCGAAGGGCGCACAGTGATTCTAGAATCTCCCCTTCTTTCGATTGCTCCGGGACTGAGCATTTTTTTGCTTCTCTTGTCGGTTCATCTGATTGGAGATTCACTTAATAACGGTTCAAGAGGTCCTTGATTCGGTGGTATTCGTGGTTATTTTTTTGAATCGCTTTTGCGCATTCTGCCTCGGTTTTTTGAAATGCATGAGGTGTCAAAAAATTTTTTTGTGAAGTTTGTGACCTTAAATAGTTGTCATAGTTAGTTAGGAAATATTTACAAATTTCTTGATTATTATTGGCATTTTTAATCGCTTTTCTAAGTTCTATGCGAGTGCGTGGCTCAGTAAAATATTGATCTAAAAATCCTCTGTTCTCGCCACCCAGCTTTAATTTGTGAAAAGTCTCAATCGCATTTCTCAGAACGTCTGCCTCGAGGGCATATAGAAGATGCTGTAATGTCTCCTTTTGATCTAGCTTTTGATTGAGTTTCTCATAGACAATCTTTCTACTGCTTCCAGGTTGGCCTTTCCGAGCGGTACGACCTTCTATTTGTTTCACAATATCCTCATCATCTGTATCGTAAGTTAGAATCAAATGAATTCCTTTTTCGGATTGCTCCTCATTCAATAGCCAATTGGTACCTCTACTGCCTAAGGGCGTTGAAATCACTATATCACCAGGTGCTAATGGAAGGTCTAATATGCCGGCTTCTGGTGCATTCGTATAAAGGTGAATTTCTTTATTCCTTATACGCTCATTCAATGTTTTCTGGAGTGCAATTGCTTCTGTTTGATCTTTAACAAAGAGAATGACTGGCTGGGTGTCTATTTTTTCTCTTGTTTCTCGAAGTATTGCTTTCTCCCACTCAGCTTTGGTGCTCAATTTCAGGGTGGGCTCTCTTATTATAGTTTCTTCCAAAGATTTTTGAATTTTGGCAAATGTTAGTATATCTTCCGGATTTTCTCCCTTCCCATCCCATCCCCATAGTTCTCTTAGAAATTTTTTCAGGCCGACCGCAGTTGTTCCAGAAGTACCTCTGACTGACTTTGCTTTCTTTAGAAAATCATACAAAGTGTAAGAGCTATGGGGGAGTCTGTGAAGTTCTGTAACTTCTCCTAACTCAAGCATTTCTAGAAATTCATGATACCCTCCTTCTAGACGTATAGCTGGTTTAGCTTCCGTTGTACTTTGTTCTACGTAGTGCACAGCTCCGAGAGTAAACGCTTTACTAAATATTAAAGTCTTATCCTCTTTGATGCGAGTAATGATGTCTTCTATTTTTCTTTTCTGCTTATTTTCTTCTAAAGTAATTTGCCCGCTTCCGTAAACGTCTTTTAGGATTTCTGTTAATACTTTGTGAAACTGCTCATGGGTCTCGCTTTTTTGGTTCAGCTTTTCTTCATCTAGGTTCGTCTCCTTTGCAAAATAACTTATATTTTTCAGGTGTCTTGTTATGTCCAAGTAGTTTTGTTTATCAATTTTATTTGCATTGGATTGCATAAATTCTATTATAGACGTCTGGTCGGGCGATTTTTCTACGAAGTAGTGCGTACCTTTTTTATAACGGGGTTCTTTAGGATCATCTGGTAAAAAAACTTCTGTTGCATTGCGGATGAAGATATTTAGGTTGGAAGACCCTGTTTCATCTATTTCATTACATTCATGAAAAAAGGCCTGCCAATTCTTTTGTTCTTCAGGAGTTTTGCTCTTTTGACTTTCTGTACTTATCCAATTGAATATAATTTTACGAATATGATCGCTTATATTTTTTTTATCTGTGTCATTTAATTTTTGAGGATTTTCTTTTCTATCATTGGCTATTGAAATCATTTCAGTTGAGATCTTCTTTAACATGGCAGTTCGGATTGGATCTGTTGGCCTAGCTGCTGCGATCCGCATCCGGAAGCTAGGATTTTTAATCATGGTGTCGCATTCATCCAGGATCGCGATGTAATTTTCAAGAATTTCTGTACTCATAGGATTATTTGTTTCACTGCTGGCGCGTGAAATAAAGCTACCTGGAGTACCATAAAGTATATTTGACTTCTTTGCATTTGGGTCACTGACGTTTTTTGCTTGTACCCCAAATGCCCTAAAAAGTTTTTCGCCTGCTTTCAAAGAATCTTCTACCAATTGATTAGTCGAACTTAAGACAAGGATTGTAGACTGCTGACCTGATTTCATCTCTATTTTGTGATTAATAATCGCTGTCATTCTCAGAACAAGTTCTTTCCCCTGGCCTGTTGCCAGTTCCACTAATTTGTGGTTACCCCGTAATAGCTCTAAAATAGCCATGAGCTGACTATCTCGGGGTGTTAGACCTTCTACTTCTTTTACTTTTTTTGCTACTTCAACTACTAGTTCTAGTTTGAGGTATTCTGGTGAGATTTGGGCTTTATTTTGAGGTTCTGGACGAGTTCCATTTAATCTTTCCTTAATATAATAAAGATCTTCTTTTAGTCTATCTATATCCTGATGTGTTAAATCGAAATTTCCAGAATCTACATTTTCGTACATTTCCCTAAATAGTTCTTCGGTTGATTTTTCCCGACTACGGTTTTGTGTTATTTCTGTTTCAATAACTGATGAGCTCCGCCTGCTTCTGGGAGCTCGATTGGGGCCTGCATTTTGGCTTTTTTCAGATATAAGGGCGGGGCCAATTCCTAGTTTATTTTTTAATTTTTCGATTTCATGATCTAAGTCTAGATTACTTTCTTCTTTTTTAGCTTTCTGACTTTGTAAGCTTTCTATGTGAGCTTTTAATTTTAAATGTAATAGTTCATCAAGACGATTTTTTTTTCTTGCTTCCTCTCTTGCTAATTCTTTTAGCTCATTCGATAATCTTTCTGCTTGATCATATAGCTCCTTTATAATCAGGGCGAATTGACTTAAGTCTGAAGGTGATCTACTGCAATTGGATGTTTGTCTAGGAGTAGCGAATGAGTTTAACGGAAATAAACTCAA
>CAIYTD010000363.1 GCA_903928955.1 Oligoflexia bacterium
TAGCACATCCGGTAGAGAGAAGTACTACGTCACCTGGACTAGATTTTTCTTTACAAAGTTCAACTATTTCATTAATATCCTTACTACCAAAAGAGTAGTCACTAAAGCCTTCGTTTTTTAGAGCTTGTTCGATAGATTTTGCAGTATCACCAATTAGGACTGCGTGCTTAACATTTCCGCCTGCGACAGTCTTTGCTAGTTGAATATATTCTGCACCTTTATCTGAGCCACCTAAGATTATTACTTTAGGGTCTTTGAATGCTTCTATTGCGACAATTGCAGATTCAGGTGTTGTAGCGAAAGAGTCATCATAATATTTCACTCCATTTAGTTCTCTTACTAGTTCTAGTCGATGTTCAAGTCCGCTAAAAGATGCAGTAACCTGCTTTATTGCTTCTGTATTTTGATCAATTTGCCAGGTGGCAGTCACAGCCGCACATATATTTTGTAAATTGTGACGCCCAAGTAGCTTTACTTCGTCAGTTCTACAAATTGTTCGTCCATCAATAACTACAAGTTCATTATTAATATTGGCTCCAGGATTTTCAAAATATGGAATTTTAACTCCCTCTCCTGAGCTCGCAATATCTTTAGATATTTCATTATCAGAGTAGTAGATAGCTATATCGCTAGGTGTTTGATGAATAAAAAGTTGTTTCTTGGCCGTCACGTATTCTTCCATGCCTTCGTGCCAATCCTGATGTTCGGGAACTACCATTAAGCAAACTGCAATGTGAGGAGAATATTTAAGGTCAATTAGTTGGAAGTTTGCAAGTTCAAGAACTACGTAGTCACTCTCATTAATTCCAGCTTCAAGCATTTCAAGTGGCGGTGTTCCAATATTGCCACCCAGGTGAACCTTCTTGCCTCCTGCTTCTAACATTTTAGTAATTAGAGAGCTGGTAGTGCCTTTGCCTTTAGTTCCTGTTACGCCTATTATATTTTTTGAAGGACATACTTTAAAAAATTCGTTGGTATTAGTCGTTATCTTATCTTTAATTTGCTCACCATTGGCCGAAATTATATCTCTTGGGTGAACACTAGGGGAGCGAACAATAAGATCAAAGTGATTCAAATTTTTTAGGTGATCTTCGCCAATTAGTAGTTCGACATCTCTTGGAGGATCTTTGATTTCATTCTGGTCGCAAATTGTAATTGAATTGCCGTCTCTCCAATATTTATAAGATGATGCACCCTGAAGTCCATAACCAATTATTGCAATTTTCATCAATTAGCTAAGTTGTTTTCTGTATTATTTAGGGATATAGCTGCATCTTTAAGTTGCTGTAGTTCTACCTTCACTTTATCTGCAACTTGTCTAGGAGTTAATTCTGCCTTTAGTATGATATCTAACACTCCTAACGCTGCTAAGCTTTTTGGAAGTTCTTGTTCGCCAATATTTGTTAGAACCATAACCTTAATATTCTTTCCCCACGACTCTTTCCTCAATTCAGCTAGCATTTCATCCCCATTCATTATAGGCATCATAATATCTAGCAGTATCATGTCGGGCCTCATTTTTTCAATCAGCTCTAGCCCAATTTTGCCATTTTCTGCCGTCTCAACATCATAGCCTTCATTCTCAAATTTCATTCGATACATTTGAGAAATGGCCTGATCGTCTTCTATGATGGCAATTTTCTTCATAGTTAAGTTTATTCTACGATTTTTTATCCTTTTTGTACATATCAGCTACTACTTCGTCGATTATATTGAGTACCTGTGAAGGAGTAAAATGAGCTTTAACAATATATCTTTCAATATTGAGTAATTTGAGTACGGCGGGGGCTTCATCCTTGCTAAGATTGGTTAGAATAATAACCCTTGCCAATGCTCCCCATGCTGTTTCGCGAAGTTTCTTAAGCATTTCATCTCCATTCATGATGGGCATTTTAAGGTCTAGAAGTATTAGGTCTGGCTTAAGTTTTTCTGCAAGCTCTAGTCCTTCTTGACCATTTTCCGCTGTATATACGTCGTATCCAGAACTTTCAAGCTTGAACTTATACATCGTTCTGATAGGTTCATCATCTTCAATAACTGCTATTTTTTTAGTTTTTTTGTTATCCATATAGTCTAATGACACCTATTATGTTTATAACTTGACATTATATACTAGTAATGATTAAATACCAGAGTACCTTAGAAGATTAATAAGCGCTAAAGATGTTATGAAATATTAATGTCTCTGGCGTTTTTTTATTTTTTAAAGGATTATTTTAGTTATTTTATTATGGTAAACAATCCAAATTCAATAGAAAACAATGCTTCAAATAATTATATTCCTTCTTTTGATTTCGAAAAAAATAATGATAATGATGTCTCTTCCTCAGAAAACCTAAGTGCCTCAAAAGTAAGCTCAAAAACAAGAAAGTATATTGCCAAGACGGCCCTAGGATTATTGGCTGCAGGCGGCGTCTATGCGTTAGCTAATCAGCCTAAATCAACCTTGAATGAGGTAGAAAAGGCTGCGCCAATAGTTGGTGTAGGGGCTATTGGCTCAGAGATTTTGTGGGACGTAGGAGCTGTCATGATGGTAGCAGGTATTGGTGGTAAGATTGGAAATCCGTTAACTGTCAGAAAAAGATGGGGAGAGATTACTAGTAATGCTGCGAATAGCCCACTAACCAAAATTGGCCTTACCGTAAACACAATCGGAGCCTTGTCTTTATCTGGGTTTATGGTTTATGGAGGCACTAAGGTTTCTCCTGCGCTTTGGCCTGGAGTAGCTGGAGTCGTTACTCTAGACATTGCTTCCACGATTGCCATCAGAGCGCCAATTGTTGCAGCTATTAAAAGCAAATCGTCAGATACTAAATCAGATGAATCCAATCGCGAAACTATAGCTAATCCAAAGCCAGTCATACGAACAGCAAAGCTGAGCGATATAGAAAGATTGGCAGAAATAGATATAAAGTTATTCAGCAGAGCGTATGGCAATGAACTTCCCTCGAGTGATGAAGTGCGTGAAATGCTCACAAAAAGATATCTGAATAATCCTGAATGGATGTTTGTGGCTGAAATTAATGGAATAATTGAGGGATTTGTATCAGCCTTTCCAACCGATATTTCTAAGGAAGATTTCGTATCATGGGAAGTGTCAACTGCCGATGGAACGTTAGACGGAAAAGTTAATAAAGATGGAAAATATGCCTACATAACTAATATGACAATCATGTCTGAGGCAGTAAAATTGGGCGCAGAAGAAATGCTTTTGGGTTATCTTTTTGCTAAATGTGTTTCGCACGGAGTTGAATACGGATATTTCGTTAGTCGAATTCCATCATTTAAGAGATGGTCGAGACGAAATCAAATTGACCAAGAAAACCCCATCGCGCTCAAAGAAGCAGCAGAAAATTATGTAAAACTTAGAAGAAGGAACGGAAAAAGAAGAGATCCAGAACTCAGTCTTTATGAGTCTCTTGGGTATGGTCTAGAAAGGACAGTTCAGAATGCATTTAAGGACGAAGCATCATTGAACTTTGGAGTTGTTTGTAGGGTGGATAACCCATTTAAAAATAGATTTACAGACATAAAGCCCATAAGATTAGCTGTCGGTGGATTGCTCAGTAAGATTTCAAATCATCCTAAAATTTTAAAAAAGGTAATCTAATGGCCGAGAAACTAAAACCAAAAACACAAAAATATAGTATAGAGTTCTTTCATATTTATACTGATGAAAAA
>CAIYTD010000364.1 GCA_903928955.1 Oligoflexia bacterium
CGAAAAAATCAATATTGATAAAAGTGGAGCCAACACTGCGGGGATCCACGCGGTCAACAAGGAGTCAGGATCTAATATTGAAATCAGGCAGTGTAAATAACTCAATAATATTTGTGAACAAGATCACCGGCGGGTAAAACGGCGCACTCAGCCAATGATGGGATTCAAGAGTTTCAATTTTGCCAAGATTACCCTAGGTGGAATTGAAGTCATGGCCATGTTAAAGAAGAACCAGTCCGACGTTATGCCACTTTTTGTTCGCAATCGGATTGACGCATTTAATCATTTAGTTGCATAGGAGTTGGGCTAAATCTGGGGGTGTGCTCGTTCTTTAGAAAAAATTTGCGACACTAGCATTCAGCCTATCTACATTTAACTCGGGAAGTTCCTAGGTCTTCGGATTTCCTTATATGGAGTATTGGTTTCCACCAACTCCCAACTCTCTAGAAGAAGCAAAGTTAACTTAATTCGTTATGATCGTCTTATGAAGGCGCATCCTGGAATGAAACCACAAGACATCCTGGTCCTCTTTAAAGTCATCTGTTTGAAGGACTCAAAATGGCGTTATTCCGACTTGGCTCATGCGCTCGAAATGAGTCAATCAGAGGTATTTGAATCCCTAGAGCGAAGCCGAATTGCCGGTCTGGTTGATGGAGAAAAGCGCAAAGTTTTTCGTGGTGCGTTAGTTGAGTTTCTCAGCTATGGCCTTAAATACGCGTTCCCTGCAGAACCAGGCCCTCTTTGCCGTGGAATGCCAACTGCCCACTCTGCTGCCCCGCTAGCTGACCGAATTGTCGGATCAGAAACTGACTCTTACGTGTGGCCAACAGAAGATGGAACCTCGCGCGGGCAGGCGATTCGCCCTCTGTATTCTTCAGTCCCTTTAGCTGCAAAAAAGGACCCTGAGCTTTACGAATACTTGGCACTGAGTGACGCGCTCCGGGTTGGGCGAGCACGCGAAAAACAAATAGCTCAGGATGAACTCAAGAAAAAGCTCAATGAACAAAAATGAAGTCGAACAAAAGCATAGAAATGATCGAAATTATTGCTCAGGGTTTGGGAGATCTCACCCAGCAAGTAGTGTTCGTGGGCGGCGCCACAACTGGGATTTACATTAATGATCTGGCGGCTCCGGAAATTCGCCCAACGGATGATGTAGACTGTATCATCGAACTTGCAACACGCGCCGACTATTATCAGTTGGAAGAGGTACTTCGAAAAAAAAAGTTCGTTCATTCTATGGACCCTCGTGGCCCTATCTGCCGTTGGAAGTATTTGGGGATTACAGTAGACATCATGCCGACTAACGAATCTATTTTAGGATTTTCAAATCGATGGTATCCGCAAGGGCTTCTTAATCGAGAGCAGATGAAACTCCCTTCCGGAGCGATGATCTAGGTCTTGATGCCTCCCTATTTTCTAGGAACTAAAATCGAAGCATTTTTGGGTCGAGGACAAGGCGATATGAGAACGAGCCCAGATTTTGAGGACATCATCGCTCTTCTGAATGGACGATCTACTTTAGAGGAAGAGATCCTAGCGGCTCCAAGGGAACTAAGAACGTACCTCGCCAACAATTTCTTATTTTTTATAGTTTCCCCCGTGAGAAAACAGCGAAGTCCAATTTGTATCGTGCCAGGCACTGTAATTGAATGGCTAAATATTAACCGCCTAGCTTGGGGTAATCGCTATAGCCTTTTACGCCACCGCCATACAGGGTCGCCTTGTCGGGTGATGCCAGTGAGGCGTCTTTCGCAAAACGTTCTGGTAGGTCCGGATTTGCAATGAAGAGTGAGCCGAATGAAACAGCATCAGCCAGGCCAGCTTGAATAACAGCCTCGGCAGATTGTTTATTATATCCTGAATTAATGATCAAAAGTCCTGAGTATAATTTTCGAACCTCGGGTAGCATCGCCTCTTTATTATTAGGCAGTTCAGCTGGTTCCATAAAATGCAAGATTCCTAGTTTGCGCTCTTGAAGCTTTTTGATGAGGTAAAGATATGTTTTTTCAGGCTCAGAATCACTCATCCCATTATAGGGATTTCTGGGCGAGAGCCTCACTGAAACGCGCTCAGGACCCCAAACCGCTATTGCTGCATCTGTGAGTTCAAGAATAAATCGGGCCCTTTTTTCAACTGTGCCGCCGTATGCATCGTTTCTTTGATTTGAGCCGTCTTCCAAGAATTGTGCTGGCAAATATCCATTTGCACCGTGGATTTCGACGCCATCAAATCCTGCGGTTTTTGCAGATTGTGCTGCCTTTTTGAAATCATCTACAATGGTTTTAATTTCTTCGATTCTAAGCGCTCGTGGAGTCACAGTGTCTTTTGGTCCTTGAAGAGTAAAGGCCTGACCTTGGAACGCGATTGCTGATGGAGCGACTGGAAGTTCGCCGTTATGGAAAGCGGGATGGGAGACCCTTCCCACGTGCCACAATTGGCAGAAAATAAGGCCTCCTTTTTCATGAACCTTTGACGTAACCTTCTGCCAGGCCGCAATTTGAATCTCGGTGTGGATCCCAGGAGTAAAAACATAACCTATTCCCTGCGGGCTGACTTGAGTTCCTTCACTGAATATCAATCCAGCAGATGCGCGCTGGCTATAATATTCGGCCATGAGTTCAGTTGGAATTCGCTCGGGCGCTCGAGAGCGCGTCATGGGTGCCATAAATACCCGATTCTTAAAATGAAAAGTACCGGTCTTAAGTGGAGATATAAGGTTTGAATTCAAGCGCGTTTCCTTTCGGAGAGTGATGGGAACCCCCCTTTTTTTTGTTTACCTTTACTGGGCTGGCCTATTCAAGTCAAGACACTGTATATTCTTTTGTCTCATTCCCTAGGTGATGGGTATTATATAGAAGTGGAGACAAATGAAGCTATGAAATCACGACAGACTCTATTATGGCTTGCTGCTATTGGTTTTTTTATGGAGACTTTAGATTCGACGATCGTCAATACGGCATTACCTGCTATGGCTCATAGTCTGGTTCAAAGTCCCATTAAAATGCAGTCTGTAGTGATTGCTTATTCCATGGCTTTGGCAATATTTATTCCAGTTTCAGGATGGTTGGCTGATCATTTTGGAACACGAAAAGTATTTTTAAGCGCAATTGCTGTTTTCAGTGTCGGCTCTCTTATGTGCGCACTCTCTCATGATCTGACTCAACTCACAGTTTCACGCGTCATTCAAGGATTAGGTGGTTCTATGCTCATGCCAATAGGACGACTGGCGGTATTACATGCATTTCCTGGAGAATCTTTTTTAAAGGCGATTAGTTTTGTAACTCTTCCTGCTCTCATTGGCCCTTTAGTGGGTCCCATTCTAGGTGGATGGCTAGTAGAGTATTCTTCTTGGCATTGGATTTTTTTAATTAACTTACCTATAGGAATAGTGGGTTGCATTACTACTTACTATCATATGCCAGATACTCGTCGTGTGCTGAGCTCTCGGTTTGATTTAGGAGGTTTTATATTACTCGCACTCACGATGGTTTCAATGTCTTTTGGATTAAATGGTTTAAGTGATTTAAATTTTTCAGGAGTAACAGCAGTTATATTTATTATTTTTGGATTGTCCTGTTTTTGCGCCTATTGGCTAAAAGCAGCGCAAACAGAGGACTCGATTTTTTCAACTAGAATTTTTAAAATCCCAACTTTTAGGATAGGACTCTTGGGCAATATGTTTTCGAGAATAGGTAGCGCAGGTATGCCGTTCCTTCTTCCTCTTTATTTACAAGTGGGCCTAGCTTATTCCTCTCTGAGAGCGGGATTAATACTGATTCCCGTTGCTATTGCTGCAATTTTTGCAAAGAGCTTTGCAAGTCCACTAATTAGAAGAATCGGTTATAGAAAATTCCTCATCGCAAATACATTTTTTCTTGGAATAGGGATCGCAAGTTTTTTTTTCGTTTCGAAAGCAGAACTGAATAGTTTTGGTTTTTTGCAGCTATTCGGATTTGGTTTTGTGAATTCACTTCAATTTACTGCAATGAATTCATTAACGTTAAAAGATTTGCCTCCTGATAGCGCGAGCAGTGGCAATACCTTGTTTTCCATGGTCCAGATGCTTGCTTTGAGTTTTTCAGTTGCTCTCTGCTCAATTGTGGTTAAGGCACTTTTAAACTTTTTTCATACTTCACAAGATCCAACAGAAATTCTAACGGCCTTTCGTGGCGCATTTCTGTGTATGGGTGCCATTACATGTTGTTCAGTAGTGATATTTATGCAGCTATCTTCCGACTCAAAAGGCCTAAAGGGAGTGGTTATCTTTAAAATAGATTAACAGCTCTGTGCATTTTGTGTTTTCAGTTGATGCCTTCCAAACTGTTCATCTAGATTCTCTGAACGGATGACAGATTTTAGATTTTGATCTATCGCAAGACGCCAGTCAAAAACAAAACAATTTCCTTCGAAGTGGGCGGATCCATTTTCTTCCAAATACCGAAGAATTCCACCTTCCAGTTGATAGATATTTTTTAAACCCAGCTGAAGGAGCAGTGCTGATGCTTTCTCACATCGAATGCCACCGGTGCAAAAGCTAACGACTTCTTGATCTTTCCATTTTTCTGCTAATTGTGGAGCATGGTAAGCAAATTCTCGAAAATTTTTTAAATGGAGCTGATGTGCTCCAATAAAGCTTCCAACTGCAGTTTCGTAATCATTTCGGGTGTCTAAAAGTATTACGGAGCGGCCTTCATCTAGCCACTGTTTCAGATCGGCTGGGCTTAATCTTTTTCCAGTTTCTTGATCTGGACGTATTTCTGGAATTCCTAATGTAATAATTTCTTTCTTGATCTTGACTAACATTCTTTTGTAAGAATGTTCAGAAATTTCGGCTTCCTTAAAAGAAGTGATTTCAATCCCTAGATTTTGATTCGCATAGGTTTTAAACCCCTCAATGGAATTTCGACTGCCAGAGAGACCCACATTAATCCCCTCAGGAGCG
>CAIYTD010000365.1 GCA_903928955.1 Oligoflexia bacterium
ATTTAAAAACATATATGTTACTATTTACTGGTGAAAGCAACTTGTAAATACTCTAAAAGCCAGGAGTTTAGTACCCGAACAGGCAGGGTTATTATCGTTAAAATGGAAGGATTTGAAATTCACGGCAAGGAACAAAAAAACTTTCCTGGTGGGCAGAGGTTTGGATGGATTGCTTACGATGCAATTGAAGTAACTCAAAGAGTTTTATTTGATTCTCATCCTCCAAAAGGAACTCATTTTCATATTGATCTCGATAAAGAGGGAATTGCGTTTGAATGGAAAACACAAGAAGAAGCTGAAAACTTTTTTTTTCAAAAGGTAGTTGAAAAATTTGGGGAACTTTTCCCTGTTTCTAATAAAAAATAGGAGAGTTGTTATGAAAACATTTACATTTAAACTAGATACCTCAATTTCATTAAGGGGCATGTTTAACGATTTCAAAGAGGTAATGGCTACTCCTGGAAAAACTGCTATTGAAAAGGATTCGATTACATCACAAACAATCGAAGCAATTCTGACCAGCATGACTAAATCAAGATTAGATCTTTTTTATTGCATTGCTAGGAGTAAGCCAGGCTCTCTTTACGAATTAGCTAAAATTCTAGATCGCGATCAAGCTAATGTTTTGCGTGATACTAAAGCACTTGAAGCAATGGGGATTATTAAATTAAATCCCACCAAAGAGCATGGCCGAGACAAACTTGAACCCATAGCTCTTTATGATCGGATAGTTTTTGATTTTGGAGCGACTTTAGCCAAATCAAAAAGGCATCTTAAGAGAGAAAAGACAAATTTGAAAAAATTAGCTTCTTAGCTTCTTTAGAAAGGTTTTTTCGTCGGCTTGCAAAATGCTAAGGGAAAAGGGTCTTCTAGATAAAGGATATACGAATGTAAGTAGGAGAACAAAAAAAAGAGCGGCCAAACCCTCCCATGTTTCCGTGAGAAATGTCCACCGCTCTTTTAGCGTTTAACAGGTTTTTATATGATTTCTATCTAATATACTTAAAAAGGTCTGTTGCGCAAGTCTTTTTTCAACAATTTAAACACGAGTATTCCCATTCAGATTCTATCTTCCAGCCCCCATCAGCTCGCCGCAATGAGGACCCACTCATGCAGCACCGACTTTGCCTTTGCGCGCCTCGACCGTGTAGGTGGCATTCGCCATGAGCCGCTCAAGCGCCCTTTAAGAAAAAAGCCGCCTATCCTTGCCTGCGCAGAGGGGTAGACGACTTTATGAACCACAATCAAGTAAAGTAGCCAGGATATATGTTTTCAATTTCCTTAATTAATTTTAGAATTTTATCCATAGTTGAAGGCATAGCCAGACGAGAAGGAACTTGAGTTAGATGTAATCTAACAGCTCCCCATATCTCCGAACCTGTTGCCCCACCCAATAAGCCATTATAGATATTTTCAGCATAAGATTTTAAGTTCTCATTATTAAGTAATTCTACAATTTCTCTTGTCTGGTTAGCCAAAACATCTGGCCAATTTAACTGTTTCATGAAAATTCACCTCTACATTGATGTATGACTTAAGATTTCAAGACTAGATCCATCCCCAGGAACAACAACTTCTATTGCACCACCGGTGTTGCGACCCACGGCTCCTGCTGATCTAGTTATAAAGGTAGACCCAGGTCTAACTCTCGCAGTTTCAATGAAATTGGGTTCGCGAATATTTTCGGCAGGGATTCCATGCCTTAAAGCGTAGTCTGGCGTCATATTAGGTTGCTCCAAAGACCAAAATTGTGCTTCTCGCCCAGTTTGATTCATATTTCTAGTACCGATTCTATATAAAGTGGCCCCATCCGACACCTCTGTCCTCGCAGCAAGAGCATCTCCTGTCATCTCCTGCGCTGCTTCACCATAAGGCGTCCCAATCGTTATGGGCCCTACAGTATCAGCACCTGGAGGAACGTTTCCAGTAGTATTATCACCACCGCCACCGGCCGCACCATCACCGCCGCCAGGGAAAATCTGACGTCCTCGGTTAAAAGCGAGATCTAACGTTTCAAAAAGGTGGCAATTGTGCACCAAAACCCCGGCCGCATAGTAGGTGTGCGTTCCCTCCACTTCTAAATTGTAGACAGTAAATGGACCGCGAACGCTGACGACCTCGTCAATTTCAACCGAACCTCCTGAAATCGTTTTCAGATGATTGCCCTTGTCGAGATCTCGAGCAGGAACCCAAGTCCTACTCTCCTGAACATAAAAAGGATGCTCATCGGTTGCTTGGAGAGTGCGCCCTTGGAAGGAAAGCCTGATCAGATGATCCACTGTACTCTCAAATACTCGGGTGACTTGCCTCCGCTCGCAGCTGGGAATCTCCTGGCCGAGAGTGACAGAGCAGCTTTGTACCCAGTCTCCTACTCGGATGCTTTCAATGGGTCTAGATTCCTTTCCATCTACGCAAATCAGCGTATCTCCTGGGAAGCAGAAATTTCCTGCTGCGCGAATTCCTGGGCCTAAGACTCCTGTTGCAACGATCTCGGGAATCGGATCACGCTGAATGGGCGGGTCCATTCTTTCTCGAGCTGCTTGAGCAGCATCTGCTGCTGGGGCGGGTTGAGGAGCTGGAGCTGGGGGTCTGAGATGTGGAGGATTGCGGAAGAGATTTCCAATTCGACTTCCTTGTGCCGCAGCAACTTTGTCTGCCTCAGCGCACATTTTGCTGAAATGAGCTTTTAACAAAACTCCTATTTCACTTATTCTTTGATCTAACTTTTGAAGAATGACAAACTTAGTTTCGC
>CAIYTD010000366.1 GCA_903928955.1 Oligoflexia bacterium
ACGTGGACTCGCTTTCTTAGGGGTCATGACAGGTGGAGGAGGTAGAACCCTTGTCCAGGCAAGTAGAGGTATGGCTAGGATATTCAACGGTGCAAGCCATCTCTTGACGAATCGTACTGCGACCCAGGCCGCAATCAGGGAAGGGGAGCGCCTCGCAGGGCAGGTTGAGCATGTTATCGAAGGCATGACAAAGAACCACCGACTGACTTCTATTAAAACTGCTGAGGAAACGAACATAGGATTCATTACTAAGGGTTGGGAGCGACCTTATCAGGATGGTTCTCATGTGGTTGAGTTTGTTACTCTTCGAGATAGCAATTGGGTGAGAGTCCATGGTGAAGCAAATCAGGCGAGAAGCTGGGTGATAAGGGAGAGTGCCATTCGAGGGCTGACGCCTCAGCAGATCAGGGCTAAGTTTGCGCTTCCAGATTTACCGTCTCATATTTCTAATGTGAGAGTCCCAGCAGGAACACCTATGGCGCGTGGCAATGTCCAGTATCATCAATGGGTCTCTGAGATGCCAGCACACGCACCAAGTGGTGCCGTTCAATACAATCTAGGTCATCAGATTGATCCCTCAAACTTTACCAACATGAGACGTTTACCGGAGGTTTATTAAATGAATGAGTTTGTCATGGTAGATCCAGTAGTGAAAAAGTTCGCAGCGGATTTCAATGCGAGATTAGTTCTTGGGCACAAGGAGTATGATCTTAGAGTTTTGGATTTCGGTGAGAAGGGTCGGATTCGAATTTATGAGGCTGACAGTCAGGGGATGGTAAAAATAGATGTCATGCCCAATCAAATTCCTGCAGGAGGAGGAGTACGTGTTATTCCACTTTGTGATCTTTATGCTGTCTTAGAAAAAATTAAAGGGGATTTGTAAAATGAGAAGTGCTGCAGCATTGTTATTGTTTCTGAGTTCGATTGCATCAGCAAATCCTGAAAGTTTTTCAGTTTCAGGGGGTTTGTCGGCAATCAATTCGGACATTGGATATTCCTTGGGAGTCATTACTCCCTATGGCAACGCTACAGCAGTGTCTCTCACGTTCAGTGAGTATCTCACGACGAGAAATAATTCCTTTGGCTTCCTTACTGTCGAAGCCGTGAACCGAGTTTACTCTACCGAAAGATTTGCTGCGTATTTTAAGTCCGGGGGATTTTGGTCTCTCTGGCAAGAGGGTAAGGAGTTCACTATGGGAATTAAGTTTTCAGTGGGAACGGAGTTTTTTCTGAGTCAATCACTGAGTTTATATTCAGACCTAGGATGGTCGCTCCCCATGAAGAAGTCTGACCCAGTGATAGCTCAAGGGGCAGCTATCACCATTGGAATTAAGCTTTATTTATAGATAAAATCCCTCTTTTTTTTGCCTCTCTAATACAGCCTTTATAGGCGGCTTTTTTCTTAAAGGGCGCGTGGCTTGAGCGGCTCATGGCGAATGCCACCTACACGGTCGAGGCGCGCAAAGGCAAGTTGGTGCTGCATGAGCGGGCGCTCATTGCGGCGAACTTATGGGGGCTGGAAGATGGAATCTGAAGGGGAATACTCGTGTTTAAATTATTGAAAAAAGACTTGCGTAAAAGATCTTAAAAGTATATTCGATAGAGGTTAGAGCATATACTAACTTTGGTTATTTTTTTAATATTGAGTAAAAAGCGAAAGAGCGGCAGACATTTCTCACGGAAACATGGGAGGGTTTGGCCGCTCTTTTGTTTTGTTCTCCTACTTATATTCGCATATCCACATCCGTGTAAGACCCTTTTCCCTTGGGCTTTTGCAGCCTCATGAAAAAATCTCACCCGCAGCTCAAAGGTATGTTTGAATCAACCAAATAGGTTTTGTTATTCATTCTATCTATGATACGTATTGATTCCCCATTTATGAAAAATCTATCTCGTTTGATTTGCAGTATTGCTTTGATCTCTCAATTGCTTTGCTTAAATGCTCATGCCCAGAATTGGGTAACAGAAATTAAGACGAAGTATGTTAAAATTGAAAACTACAGTGGTTGGTGTCTCGATCAGAACGGCGGATATGACGATACTGAATTAAGAGATTGTAATCGTGATATTCATCAACAGTGGGAAATGATTATGGTGCGTTCTCCTGATGTCTATGCACTGAAGAACAGAGCAACTGGTAAATTCCTAGATCATTACGGGGGCATAGCCCGTGGTGGTGAAGTCAAAGCAGTTCATGCTGATTATTATAATGATCATCGGTATTGGCACATTTATGATCTTTGGAATACTGGAGATTATGTCATCCGCAACATGGCTAGTGGTCATTTCCTAGAGCGGTGGCACAATGACACCGCTCCCCAAGCAAAATCAGGTGCAGAATACTATTCTCACAATCGGCGTTGGAAGCTTGTGCCAATCATTGAGCCTGTAAATTACACATTTCAAAATTTAGGAACCAATCAATTCCTAGATCAAAACGAAGATAATAAGATCCGAGCAAGAGGTGGTAATCTCGCTGCCCCTCATCCTAATCAACAATGGAGTCTAATCTTTGTGGGGACCGATAATGGTACGGAGTACTATGCACTAAAAAACTTAGTGACTGGTTTGGTCCTAGATCATTACTACGGTAATAAAGGCGATATTAGCATCGGCAATCCAGAGAATATCCAGGCAGGTAGTAACGACCCGGGCAATATGTATCATCAATGGGCAATTATTCTTTATAGCGATGGAACTTTTGGCTTAAAAAACAAAGCGACTGGTATGGTCTTAGATCATTACTTCGGTCAATCTGACATGAACAGTATCAGAGCAGATAATGATGATCTCAATCATCCTAATCACCGTTGGTATATACGTCCAGTAAATTTCCCCGGTGTACCGGAAGTTGAGTTAACAGATGACGACAAAGACTCAATTGCTTCATACACATCTTATTTGCAACAGCCAGCTCCTGTGGGTGGTTCTTGGGGCATATCAGGAGTAGGCGCTTACAATCCGAACCAACTTACCTGGCGCATGAATCTTGCGATTTGGTTGCCTCATATTTTTACTAATCATTTGCCTATGCATTTTACTAATACACCTGGCCTACCTAATTCGGTGGCTATTGGGCATCCTATAGGCGCTAATGGGGTTCCTCAGGTTTTTTCCCGTGGCGGCGGGTGGGTAGATCGGACTGCGTTCAATCTTGCGCATTGGCCTGGTGGTCAACCAGCTCTGCAAAATTGGCTTTTCGATCGAGGCATAGAAATTATTACCGCTGGAGCAGCTGGATGGTTGCCAGGAGGCATCATACCAATGCATAATCGTACGCCCTATCATGCTTTTTTGGTGATTTATCATTTTGGGGCACAGGTTAATTACATTAAGATAATCATAGATATGGCGCATAATACTATGGTTACTGCTTATCCATATTAGTAATAAGCTCCCAATCAGGTAGGAGGGGCTAGTATTCGACTGGTCTCTCCTAGTTTACCCAGTATTCGATAAGCGTGAGAAATCGCTTCCGTTTAGATTTTATTACATAAATTAAATTGAAACAATTTCAACTCTAAATTCTCAGATATCGGGGTTCGAGTAGCAACGGAACGGAAAGTGTAGATAAGGAAAAAAGGATAGTGAGATTTATACTAAATCAGTCAAACCTTGCTGGAATTCCCCCCTCCTTTTCCGGCGAGTCATCCCTAACCGAACCTATCATTTCAAATAAGGCGGAAATTCAAATTTATCAATAATTTCAATGGGTGTAAATTCCTTAACGCCGTTTTCTTCACGGTTGTGCACGCTAGGCCATACAGAAAAAGTAAGTAAATATTAAATACATGCGCTTCAGTTAGAATCTTGACTTATTAATTTTAGTAAGTTACTCTTTTTAGTAAGATGAAGAAAGAAGTTGTTTTATGGCAGGTAAAAATTGAAGATAAAGCAACCGAAATCTTTCAGAAAAAAACACTTACTTGTGATGATCTTGAAGTTATAAAAGAGTGGAGAAAGACAATAGTAGAAGGCGGGCCAGATGCTTTATTGAGTAGGCCTGATATATGGGCCGATCATCCGCTATATGGTGAGTGGGTGGGTTATCGTTCCTCAAGTTTTAGCTATAAAGGTAGACTTATTTATCGAGTTGAGCACAGAATTGTAACTGTCGTATTAGTGCGAATTACTAAGGACCACGACTATAAGAAAAAAGAGTGACACATGCAAAAAAAATTAAAGGACTTAGCGGATTTTCTGCCACCCGATAGCACTGCTGGAAGGAGTATTCGAGCGTTTCGTAATAATTTTAATGTAACATTGAAGGAGTTACATGGATTAACTGGAATCCCCGAATCTAATCTAAGCGCTATAGAGAATGATAAACTTGAAATTGGAGTGAAAAGAGCAACCCTCATAGGAGCAGCTCTTGGAATCTCTCCTCATTCCTTATTGTTCCCAAACGGAAAAAGTCAGTATGAAAAGCAAGCTATTCGCATAAGGAAGGCAGCCGGCCGGCTACTGACCACTAAGCAGAAGCAGTTAAAAAATACTGGGTAAAAAGGGGTCATATCGCTGCATACATTCGTATAGAAACCCCGGGTTGCGACGGCGAATTTTTGTGATAAATAGTATTATCGCTAACCACCTCAAAGCCTGTGATTATAAATGATTTCCAGAGGTTATCTATATTTTGATTCTTCAAATAATAGATTCACTTCCAAATCCTAGTACTACAGTTGCGGAAGCATTGGGTTGACAACTCCAAGTTTCTCCCATCGCGTCTTGGCATGGAAGTAGGCTGCGCTTGCCTGATGTGCTCGACGCCAATTTGACCAGTGTTCAACAAAAG
>CAIYTD010000367.1 GCA_903928955.1 Oligoflexia bacterium
AAAATGTTTCACATTGGTATTGGAAAGGGGACCTTGCATGGCAAAAAAAAAATTAACTAAAAAGAAAGTCACTAAAAAGAAAACAAAGAAAAAATCTAAAAAATAATTTTTAAATTAATACTTACAAATCTAAATCCAGCTATGGAAGGCTTTGTAACAACATTAAAAGGGAACCCCATGAATAAATCAGAACTCGTTGAAAAATTAGCAGCTCATAAAAATCATTCGGAACTTAAGAAGTCTCAGATTGAATCTGTTCTAAATGAAACTTTGGCAATAATTAAGAACACTGTAAAGAAGGCTGATGTGACCCTTGTAGGATTTGGTACTTTTACGAAAAGTAAACGTAAAGCACGATTAGGCCGCAACCCTCAGACAGGCAAAGAGATTAAGATAGCAGCTCGTACCGTACCTCGTTTTAAGCCTGGTAAGGATTTTAAGGATACAGTGCGGTAGTTTTACCTGGTAATGGAGCTCTGCCTTGGAGAGTGATGCCGGGCCTTATTATTTTTTCTTCTTAAATCTTTGAATGAGCGTACTGTAAATCATTCGTTCAATCAGAGGATAGAGTCTCAGTTGAGTTTTTTAATTCATCTGAAAAGTAGGTTATAAAAGTAGTTTTAGAACATCTGGCTGCCCCAGAAAATAAATCTAGGGGCAGCTTTCAGCTTTTTGTTAGCCTGAGAAGAATACTCTCAACCTCTCTATCATTAGAGTCGGTCAGTTTTAAGAGAAATTCTATTTGAAAGTTTGATCTTTTTAGTTGATTAAAATAGTAATTTATTAGATTGCTTTAAATATTATCTAATAAATAGGTAAAAAATATACCAAATAGTTATTTTAATACAATTTTTTTAATAATCGCAGCTGACGCATCTAAACTTTAATGTTAGATTTCGCCCGAATGACTTCATTTATGAAACCAGGGTACTGTCCATTGGAACGAGTGCTTTCAAAATTAGGTATTGCTTCAAGAACCGTAGCTCGAACATGGATCCATGCCGGTAGAGTACGAGTTAATGGAGTCATTCGGGCTGATCATCAGCTTCCTGTCTTTTTAGAGGGAGTTAAAATTCAACTGGACGGTAGGGACGTAAGTAAGGCTCAACGAAGAGTCTTTCTATTGCACAAGCCTCGTGGAGTCATTACATCTCGTTTAGATGAACAAGGGAGAGCCACAGTTTTTTCTTTCCTAAAAGAACTAAAAGTACAATTGCACGCTGTAGGTCGGCTTGATTTTGCTACATCAGGACTTTTAATTCTAACTAATGATACTTATTTCTCTTCGTGGTTAACTAACCCAGAAACCGCTGTATCTAGAAAGTATGCAGTAAGTGCGAGAGGCGAGATTACGGAAGAAAAACTCATTCTGTTAAGAGCAGGGATTGAAAATGCAGGAGAAATTTTACGGCCCAGTCAAGTAGATTTAAGAAAAACGAGCAAAAAAGAATCGCATCTTACTGTAGAGTTAAAAGAAGGTAAAAATCGAGAAATTAGGAGATTATTTCTTGCTGTTGGTAACGAGGTGATACGATTGAAGCGCCTGAGTTTTGGCGATTTATCACTAGGAAGTCTTAAAGTGGGTGAGTACCGCGAGGTCTTCACTGATGAGCTTTATCGGGCATTTCCAGAATTCTGCATTCGAAATTAAATCAAAATTCTTTATGTTGTGATCTTCAATCGTTCACTCTATTGAGAACGGTATTGAAGGTGCTAGACATTTATAAGTGGAGCCCTCCGCGAGAAATGACTACAGGTCAATGGGTTCAAAAATAAGACTTTATTGACCCACAGTGGTGTGGAGAGCCCAATATCTCTTAAGTAAGAGAGCCCCCTGAAAGGATCTAGAGGTTGAATCTGGTTCCAATGTTCTGGGAGAGTTTACTTATGTCTTTGTTCATCGCTTTTTTTTGGAAGTAAAATCTTCGTTTTTAGGTGATCTCTTTAGAATTTTTGCTTTGTGCTATTACAAGTTATAGAGAATTATAGGCAAGACTTCGATACAACTGCGTATGGGCGACGAAAAGAGGCATGTTTAAGCGTGCCAGTACCCCTTAATATTGTGATTAATATTTAAATATATAAAAATCAAAATATTTTATCAGATTTTGAGTGAATATTTTCAATTGAAGAAAAAATATTGAAGTCAGTATGTATGCAAGGGTCGATATTTTTTAACTACGACCGGAGTGGTAATCGATGAAGTCATTCAAAACTAAATAAGGGGTTCTGAGGAAATAATGCCTGAAGTTGATTTTATTGTAGTGGTGGACGGTTTTCTATGGTTTTGGAGTGCTTTAGCAGTTTCAGCCGGGCATTATAGCTGGAAAAATCTAACTTGAGTTGCCTTCTTGACTACTTGGTACTTCAGGCGGTTTTCTATTTCTAATAGTTTTCATTGCTTATTGAAGCTCGTAATCTCTGAATAGAGTCAAATTGACACTAATGTGCAAATTTTTTAGCCTAATTGATGAATTGGTCATCAATTTTGAAGGCAAGAATAGATCAATAGGTCATCTTTAGTAAAACAATTCATTTTCTATTTGTACACTGGCGCTACTTGCGTTAGAAAAAGCACACTTATGAAACGTGGTCGTCCAAAAGGTCGTTCAAGTGATAGTCGTTCGTTTGGTCCTCTCGGGGACTTGGTCCGAAAACATCGTTTAGAAAGGGGTCTTGGTCTTGCTGAAGTAGCTAAAGCTTGCGGTTGCTCTGTGCAATTTATTTCAAATATTGAGCATGGTCGCGCCCCGCTTCCATGGGATAAGGCAGCTCAGTTAGCGAGTGCTTTAAAAATTCCATCAGATGAATTGCAGGCTGCAAATCTTGCTATTCGTTCAGATTTTAAGAGTTTTGTAGCTAGCCCAAAAGGTAAAAAAATTGCAAAACCTTTAGTACTTAAGAATATTGCTGGCGTTGCTTCTGTTATCTCAATCGCTTCGAGAGATAGTCAACTTCAGGAAGTGATTCAGAAATATCAAACAGCATCTGCTACTTCGCGCAAGAAATTTTTACAGGCTGCATTAGAAATGCTAAAACATTAAGATAGTATTTTAAAAGACATTATCTACTATATTTAATAAATTCAGATTCGGAAAAAATAGAAACAAATAATTATTTTTTTCTGAATTAAATCAGTAGCTAAGGGGATGTAAAGTATACTATATAGAC
>CAIYTD010000368.1 GCA_903928955.1 Oligoflexia bacterium
ACGGGCAAATTATTCTCGATCAAATTCGAACAGTAGATAAAGTACGATTAGTGAAAAAAATTGGAACCATTGATCCCAAAACACAAAGAATGGTTTCCAATATTTTAATTGAGATTTTTTCTATTTAAGCTGTTTTTTCGATTAATTCGCTTTTATAAGACAGCCCAATTACTTGGTCTAAGTGAACCTCAAACCGTGTAGTCCACGCAAGAGCAAGTCCGAAACTGTCTGAACTCACTTTATCCCATTCTATTTTATTTTTTGGAAAACAATATACTTGAGATAAAGGGCTTAAATCAGAAAAATACCGTTTACCATCGGAAGTCTCGACAATAATTTTTTTGTATTCAGGAGTAGAGATATTAACGATTAACGAATAGGTAGAACCCATGGAAGCTCCTTTCCTTCAGTTGCACATTTCCATGCTTGCTGAATTTCCGTTTGACGATCCATGCACCATTCTGCAACTAAGCGATGAGCGCGTATGCCCAGGTTCCCTTCAATGAGATTTCCAGAAAGATCGAATACCGCTTCAGATCCGCTATATCTCGCATGAAAATGGGGCATTTTGTGCTTTTGATTATCAAACCAGTACATATAGATCATGATACCAAAAAATTCAGATATTCGTGGCATTTATTTTCTACTTCACCGTAGCCTTAAAATCCTTGCCCGGCTTAAAGCGAGGCACCGTGCGGGCTGAGATCTTAATCTCTTTGCCGGTCTGCGGATTGCGTCCGATGCGGGCTTTGCGCTTGCTCTTGGTGAAAGTGCCGAAGCCTACGAGAGTGACGTCCTGCTTTTTCACGCTG
This sequence comes from Oligoflexia bacterium, assembly GCA_903928955.1. Classification (GTDB taxonomy): domain Bacteria; phylum Bdellovibrionota; class UBA1018; order UBA1018; family UBA1018; genus CAIYTD01. The sequence continues at coordinate 813 of CAIYTD010000368.1, forward strand.
TTCTTGATGATCGAGAGCGTCTCGTTAAGAACGGATTCGATATCGCATTTCTTGAGCTCTGAGTGGTTCTTGTGTGCTGCTATCTTTTCGACAAGTTCTGATTTATTCATACGGGGTCCCCCTGTGAGCTTGTTAAATAGCCTTCCTTGGCTGGATTTGCGAGAACTAAATATTTATTATACTTTTTTCCCCTCCCCTCCCCCACTAACTACACCATCATTCCCCAGCCCCCCACGAGCTGCGCTCCAAGGGCCCTTAAATCCATTTTTAAATGTGAAGGTAGATTCGTGTATATGAAAGATCAACCCGAACGCTTTACGGGGCATCCTAGCGCGTCTCAAGAAGGAGTTCTGGGGTGAGCTTCGGGTGTTGGTTGAGGGTTCGTCTCAGTAGGAGGAATAGTGAACTTTATTGCTCTTCTTTTGGTGCGTCATTGAGTGAGCTAGCCGAAGTCTGTCGATCAAGAGCGTCAAGTACTCGTGCACTCCCCTCGCCTTCTGCCCATCGCGCTACTGCATGGCTCACTGCAATTGGCGAGGTTACCGCAAACTTGGAGAATACTGCGCTCTCTTTGCAGATGTTCAAGATATATTGCTTCCGAATTGCGATATCTGGAAAAGCTTCTTGAAAGCATTGCATACGAATGAGCTGCATCTCGCCTTCTGCGTCCTCGGCCTCTTGCTGCTTGGCCCCGGTCTCAGTTTTTACCCGAGTTTCTTTTTCCTTCTGCTCAGTTCTGCCAATTGCGGCGAGAGCTTTGGCTCGGTATTGACCCGAATAGTTGGTTTCAAGAACCGAGATGGCTGACTTAATCTCTCCGTACTCGTCTTGCTCTTTCAGGACGATATCGAAGGCCTTGAAGATAAGTGCAGCTTCATCTGGTTTCTGTTCGAACAGTTTGAGTAATCCTTTTTCTTCTCTCTCCCTCTCTTTTTTCATGAACGACATCCACCGCGCTTCCAGTTCGGCGAGTTGCGTTGGGTTTAGGAATTTGCTGAGTGAGAGAGATAAAAAAAGATTAGAAGGAGATAAATCTTTAGTCTCTTTTAAAGACTGGTGTGGTCCATTAAAAGGACTGGAGTAATCCACATTAAGGACTGAGGTAGTCTCGTTTAAGGACTGAGGTAGTCCTTTATGAGGACTGGAGTCGTTTTTATTGAGGACTACTAAATCAGCTTCTGTTTGTTTTGTCCAAAGCGCCGCATCATGAACTTCGTAAAGATTTCCAAGTTTATGGTCTACCCGGACACAAGTAATTAAATGTAAATCTGTTAAGTTTTTTAAGTGTTTGAATACAGCTGATCTAGCAATATTTACTCCCTTTGCCAGATAGGGGAGTGCTGCACGTATGTGACCTAATTCGTTGTTGGGATACCTCCATTTAAGAAAAGTTAGATATGTGAAGAGTTTGAAGTCAATTGGGGTTAAAGTTGTAAAAATTTCAGGGGCAAAAATAACGCATCTTACAGGTAAGTATCCGCCATATTTAATTCCAGTTAATGGGTGTTTACTTGTGAGATCAAAGTTAGAAATTTTATTTAATAATGTATTCGAATTCTGTTTAGTAGTCCTTTTAGAGGACTTCTGAAGTCCTGATTGAGGACTACCTAAGTCCTTATTTATGATCTTTTGTTTTGTGGTCATCCTTAATGAGGACTGGTGTCGTATTTCTTGAGGACTACTACGGTCCTCATTAAGGACTTCTTTATTGTTTTTGGTTGGAGTAGTCCTTTTAGAGGACTTCTGAAGTCCTGATTGAGGACTACTGTTATCTTCTTTCAGGATTATAATTGTTTCTATTGAGGGTTCTCCTAAGGACTGCAGTGGTCTTTCCTGAGGACTACTGCAGTCCTCATTAAGGACCTCTTCCTTATTTTTTATGGTCGTATTTTCTTGCGTATAGTTAAGTTCAGATTCATTTCTATTTAGAGAAACATCAGTTTCAATTGCTTGGCTTTTTCTAGTTTCATCGCTTAAATCATCAAGTGTTTCATCTAGAGAAAGGTATGAGCGATAACTTTTTTTCTTAAATGGTTTCTTCTTTTGTATTTGATCCTCAATATCTGGCATAATAAGCTCACATTCTTGCTTGTGGTTGAATTTGTAATTCTGGTGCTAACTTTCCAAGAGGAATAATATCGTCAATTTGGGTTTTCGGACGTTGGTGATTTAGTTCCAAGATTTCACGACATAATGCGTCTATATCTTCTTGGCCTGGGCTAATTCTTAGCGCATCAAAAAGCGATTCTCTTTTTGCAGTCGAATTTGAGAATTCTTGACTAGATCGAATAAAGGTACGGTAAAGTTTTGGCCCGTAAACTGGGCTTTTATGGAGAATTTCTAGAATCTCTGAAGAAAGAAGAGTTCGGTTGTCGAATTTATTCATAACAATTCTGAATGGAATTTTTCTTTTGAATTTTTTCTCTAAATTTAGGAGCTCAGCATGGCTCATTTTTAATCCATCTAGACAATATTTCTCAGGTGCGACTGGGCAAATAACCAAATCACTTGCAAGTGCTGAAGCCGCAACTGAGGCAGATAACGCTGGGGGGCAATCAATTAATATTAGGTCATAGCTAGCTCTCAGAGGATCAATAATACTTTTCAAAACACGATCTAACGGGTGGTGCTCAATTGTGAGAATATTATCTAAAGCTGAATTTTCTAGTCGACTTGGGATTAAATCTAGGCCTGGAAAGACCGGAATAATCGCATCTTTTGTAATGATCTCCGAATCGGTAATTAAATCGATTATAATTGGTGAATTTTCAGCGTTTACTACTAGGTCATTAGTCAAATTCCCTTGTTGATCTAGGTCTATGGCGAGCACTCGCGCACCATATAACGCAGCTCTGATTGCTAAATTTTTTGTAATAGAGGTTTTTCCCGGTCCTCCTTTTACAATTTGAACTGAAATTACTTTTTGTTCCTCTAGAAATTTTAGATTAAATAGTTTTCGTGCTGACTCGTGTCCAAAAAAGACACGATTTGAACTCTTTTTACTATCAAGCTGTTTTAGCTTAATCAGGCGATGTACATTCTGAACCGTTTGGTTCAGGAATACCGCTGCATCAGCAGCAGTCATTTTTGGATTCATGAAATGCTCCATATTTGTTTGAAACCGAATTTAAGTGAGCTGTTAAACATCGCTGTTATCTTAAAGCTACTCGTTTAACTTCAGCAAGAAAATTATTGATTGTCTTAATTAAATATTACTATGCTGCCCTGTGTTTAAATTTCCCTATTGGTTTGTCTTAAGGTCAAATTCTAGAGGAAACTATAATTGAATCACCTAATTGATTGTTCAGACGCGTATATAAGGAAGGAAAGACCCAGACGCGTGAGTACGCACTCTTGGTGAGGGTCTACGGGCAGGCTAAATTGAGCGGATTCATTGCAAAGTACCGCGAAAAAGAGGGTAGGGGGGTGGACTAAAAAGGGTGAAAGCTTCTATTTTCTCCTTTTTGAAGTAAGCTTCCTTCGCTCTAAAAGCATTTGCTCCACTTCCGTGCGCTTAAAT
>CAIYTD010000369.1 GCA_903928955.1 Oligoflexia bacterium
CCAAATGATAAGACTTGGAATGCTGTAAAACTGGGCTTAACGCCTGGAATGAGAGTCCAAGAGAGTCAAATGGAATTTCTCTTTAGAACCCCCCTGCTTTAGCAGTGGGGAGTCTCAGAGCTCATACATAGTAGGAGCAGGGGAGATGATTCGTCATTCTCCCTATTTTTTGTCCTCTATTCTCTGAATTCAGTATATATATATTTCTCCTACTGTGTATGAGCTGAAGAGAGTTTCCGCGATAACCAAGCATTAGATTCTCCTCAAAAAAAATTTTTGTTCTAAAACCAGACTCGGATTAGAGTCTGTGGGTATCCAGCCCCTAGAAGCCCCCACTAAAATTTAGTGGTGGGAGTAGTCACATCAGGTTTCAATGAGTCCTCGGTTTTTTAATAGGTCAATGGCTGCATGATTGGCATAAACACTGGGAACAAAATTAATAAATCCAGAGAGGTGCTTCATTAAAGTATTTTCTCTTTCTACGAGGAGACTCGGTTTTCCATTTCTTGAGACCACTTTAATAGGATCTCTTTCTCGATAGAGATTGTCTTGAGATCCTTTTTTGAGGATTTGTCCTAGACCACGGGTAAAAAGCACATCTTTTTCAGGGATGTCTGCCAGAAGCCATTCTTTTCCTGTTCCATGTTTTCGCAGCACATTTTCTAGTTCGTCAATAAAAGTTTTTATTTTGATTCGTAGTTTTTGTTTTTCATCTTCTCCGCTCGCGATGGATAGAATTCGGTGTTCAAAAAGAGGGTGATGAATGGTTTTCGGGGGATGGCGATACAGGAGCATTTCGGTAAGTTCTGCTATTCTCGGATTTTTGATCATTTTCTTAAATCTTAAATCTTGGCACCGAGTCATGAAGTAAATATCGTTCCACCAAAAAAATCGCTCGTCTCTTTCTTCGATCATAGTGAGAAGATCGTGAAATTGATGGATCAAGTCTTTTTCTAAAAATGCCTGTGCAATGTGAGATGACATGATGTCAAATTTTGCGGATCCATGGTTTTTGATTACTTGGCTATACCAGCTAAAACGAGCAATCAGAAAATCCTCCACGGCGTGGATTGCGTTTTCGCGAATTCCAAACGCAAGTTGATCTTCTCCCGCGTCGTAGGTGGTTAAATTTGCAAGGATATATTCGCGGTCGAATTGGCCATATTTTATTCCCGTGTAGTGGGAGTCTCTGAGAAGATAATCCATTCGATCCGCATCTAGATCCGAATGCATCAGTTGATTAGCAATGAGATGCGGAGAGTCTCCTTTTATAATTTGAGAGATCATTTGGACATCAAAATCATAGTGATTTAAAATTTGGGTCAGGCCGCCCGCATAATCAGTATTTTTGATAATGAAAGAGCCTAAGTGTTCGTGTGAGTTTGGAAGCTTTTTAGAGGTAGTTCCTGAACGACGCTTATCGTTTCCATGCCGAATATATGCATTTTCGATGGCATGGCTGAAGGGGAAAGTGCCAATATCATGCAGGAGTGCTGCAATTCTGAGGCTTTTATGAAACATTGCAGAGGGGTTTTTAGCTTTTGGATCAAAAAGTTCCGAATCGGGGACGGCCAGTCCTACAGATCGAAGCATCTGGTCCATGGAGTGCATGACTCCAATGACGTGCGCAAACCGATTGTGTTCTGCGCCTGGAAAAATATAGTTCGCAAATCCGAGTTGTTTGATCCAGCGGAGTCGCTGAAAAAAGGGGGAGTTAATAATTTTTTCTTCCCATTCAGTAATGGGGATAAATCCATAGAGGACGTCATAAATGGATCTTAAATTCTTGAGCGGTCTTTGAGTGGGTATCAACAAATCTTTATCCCCCTATACTATTTGCCGCGATTTCCTTTAAAAAGTCATCTAATTTATGCGAAGAATCTGAAAGTGGGGAAAGATTTTTCTGAATCAGAAACGTCGGAATATGAAAAGCTCGAGCAATATCAACAGGACTAGACTGGACTCCCAGGAAGGCATTGCTTAAGCTCATGAGAGCAAAAAGTTTCCGCACATTTGACTTTCGATGGGAAGAAAAATAGTAATATTCACATCCTTGGATTGCTGAGTCATTTTCAAGTCCAATTTGCCAAAAGCGAATTTCATTTCCCCATTGAGCAATAATGGCATCCCAGAATTCAATGGGAGCTGTTTTTTCTTCTCCTTGTCCGCGTGCATGAACGAGACATAATGGTTTTTGAGTATTTTCTAAAAAGCTATGATTTTGGATAAATTTTTTGCATTTTTGTCGTTCAGAATGAGTCAGATAAATTTCGGGTTTCATTTGATTTTTGACTTTTTTTTCTTCTGATTGGAGAAAATTAGTGCCTAAAATCTCTTTTGGAAGGTATGCAATTCCATCGATCCAGGGGTTCGCTTGAAAGACGACTGGATTAAATCCTCGAAAATAACTGTAGATTTTGAGGCCTGGATCTTTTTCTTTTAAAAGAGCAGGCAAGGGTGTCAAGAGCAGAGCTTCCTGAAGATTCTTGCTTTGTGTGCCTATGCATATTTTTCGCATGTTGCTGGGAGACGAATGATTATGGTTCATAAGTGAATCAATTGGTAGAAATTCCATCCTTATCTCTATGCTAATGGCAGTACTAATCTCAAACAAAATTTGTAAGGATTGAAAATTATATGTTTTTTTTTCCCGAATAGAATTGGCTTGCTCCTTGCTTTGGGTCTTGTTGATGGATTTGAAGGGAGAAGTAGTGTTGAAGTCTCAGTTGTTCGGCAAAAGTGTGCTCACATGTCTTGTTTTTCTAGGGATGGGTTCCTGTGGGCCTGCTCGATCCGTTCCCCTGAACGAGGAAGATCTGCTTGCTCCTTTAATCGATACGGATACCTCTGGATTAAAGGAATCTCCGTCGCCAGCTCAAGCTTTGGGTCTAAGGATAGGGGTTGAAAAAAAATTTTTACGTACTTTTTATTCGTCCACTCGCGATGGGGATCGCGTTTATTTAGCGCAGAACGTTTATCCGATGAGGACGACTCAAAATGAAATTTATCTTAATCGAGCTTTGCCTTTTTCTCCTTCGAACTTTACTTCTAAAAATATTTTTTTTGCGTTTACCCAGGATTTATTGCAATCAACAATTATAAACGCTTCCGTTTCTCATGCGCTGATTAGTGGGAGTAATCAAAAAATTTATTTTCCCGATTCCTATATTATTTGTCACGATTTGAACCAAAATATTTGGCTTGTTTCTGTCACTGATATTCTTAAGAAAAGTTTTTATTTATTATCTGAGGTAAATACACATATTTTTCTATTGAATCTCACTTTGGCAAATAGCTTAAAAATTGAAATTAAAATTTATTTTAGAATAGTGAAGGAGTAGTGCGTGATTTATCTATGTGTTTCTTTTTTTTTGTTTTTTTCAGGGTGCGGTGGAAGTTCAGAAAAGTCTACAGAACATACCACACAATCTTCTCGTCAATCTCCAGAGTCCGATCTGGCTTCGTTTGTCCCAGTACCTGCTGGTGGAGGTGGAAATTTTATTGAATCCTATTCTAAGTTGTCTTTGGGATTACGTGTTGTTCCAGAGGCTGCGGACGGAAGTGATTCTAACAGACCAGATCCCCAATTCAACTGGGCTGCCGTGGCAAATGCGGAGGAGGCGAGTTGGGATGAAACGGGAGGAGTTTTTCATCGAAAAATATTTTTGGTGGATCCAGAGTCATCTCTTCCTGAGCATAAAAGACATCTTTTTTTCGTTTGGCCAGAAAATCCCTGGGGTTCTCCCATTCGGAGCGCCTCGTTTACTCATAGGATTGTGAGTCCTTTGAATCACCGGAGAGGAACTTTGAATCCCATGCCTGTTTGGCATGATCTGGAAAATCAGACGTGGTTTATCCCTATTTCAGAAATATTCAGGGCTTCGGAGAATTACAAAGCTCTTGACGCAAGTGGAGAGGATACTCAAATCATTCATATTGATTTGATTTTAGAGAATGGTTTGAGCGTTCCTGTAGAAATTCGATTTCAAGCGATTGGTCCTATCCCTGATATTCGACATGAACTGCATCCTGTTCCACCCAGTCCTAACGCAGTGGAGTTTGTGAAATCGATTTCTCGGGAAGGTAGGGTAGTGCGAATAGAGTCTTGGACAAACCCTTCGAGTCGACCCTTTACTTTGTGGGTGCGAGCACAGACAGGACGTCAAGCTTTGAAGCTCCATACTGAAATTCAAATGTCAGAATATACTCCTCGTGGGGATGGTCCGCCGCTAGGGCCTCATCTGCGATCGCAGAATTCCTCGGCTGAATTGAGTGTCACTCAAATAGTGGCAGAACACGGAGGGCCCGGTGGGGAAAGCGAGGAGAGTTCGGATGTAGGGAATCAATGGGTGAGTTTCACGTTGAAGGCTGCAGAAGTCCTCTATTTATATTGGCGGGCGAATCCCTCTGTAGGAGTGAGAGATTGCTTGATTCCCCCTCCGCAAATCATACCGATGAGCTGGTTAGAGATTTTTCCTCAAACTTTTAGTAGAGTGTTGAACATTCCTATTGGAGTTTGGCAAGATCGTCCCGATCCTCTACGACCTCCTGCATACCATACTCAAAATATGACCCATCATTCCCGTGTAGTGGGGGGTGCATTGCAAGGGAACTGGGAGGGAGAAGTCCGGCTGGTGCATCCATTTACTTCTCAACAAGAAGCGACCCGGGCAAATGCTCCTGGAAGTAGTCGGGAGTACCGGGTTCTTTGGTCTTCAGCACTTCAGGAAGCCCTTGTAGCGGAAAGTTTTAATCCTGCACTTCCGTCTTATTATTGTCAGGGTATTTTTCGTGATAATTGAGAAAATATTACAGTTGTGAGAAAGTTGAAGTATGGAAACCATCGTGAGTCTGAGGCATGCAACGCTCGATGATTTGAGCGAAATATTAAGAATTGAGAAGCAATGTTACCTTAATTCTTGGACTGAGGAGCATTTTATTGCTGAGCTCGAAAAACCGTACAGTCAATTTCTCGTATTGACGGATGATGAAACGGATTCGAAAATTTTTGGATAAGGAACATCACATTAAAGAACTTGAGGCGGCGATAGAGCATATCAAGAAGGAACCTGTCCAAAGTTGGATAGGGAAGATTGGAAAATCAATTAAAGTGGGAAAGATAAAAAGAAAAATTCAGTCACTAAAAAAAGGTAAATGATCAAAAGACTAATACATTTTTCTGATTTACACATCAGACTGTTCAAGGAACATGAGTTATATCGCAGTATTCTTGAGTCGGCATTAAAAGAATGGAAGACATTACAGCCTGATAGGATTGTGTTTACAGGAGATTTAGTTCATAGTAAGAATCAAATGACACCTGAATTGGTTGAGTTCGTTGC
>CAIYTD010000370.1 GCA_903928955.1 Oligoflexia bacterium
CACGCGTAAGAAATCCCGATTAAATTCAACTGGTATTCAAGTCTGAAGTACCTGAAAAATATATTTCAAATTCAGATGCATTGCGGATTATTCAGAATTCGTCCCAATTTACTTCGCTGTCGAATTTAATTCTGATAGAAGCATCCCATTGTGAATCGCAGACATTTTGTTCGACTAGTAGGGATCGGGTTAAATTCGGTCTATTTGGGAGGGCTATTAGAAAATTTTTCAGGCTGCACTCCTAGCTTGAAAATTAAAAATACTGACGATTTCCTAGAAAAGATCAGCCCATTTGATCGTCACTCACCTTCTGAACTAGGATTTATGCTCTCTGAAGACTCTCCTGAGTTTCCTCATGAAGTACTTCGAAATAAGAAGAAATGGCTCACATTAGCAGAATTGCAATCTAAAGATTTAGTGCCAGAAGAAGTCGATTTGGCAATTATTGGTGGAGGTATGAGCGGATTACTCTCTGCGCATTTTCTCCAAAATCATAAGATCATACTTTTAGAGCAAGCAAAACGAATCGGCGGAAATGCAAAGGGTTCCCATTGGCACGGAATCGATTACTCCCTTGCAACAACCTACTTTTCTGCACCCCAACCCAACTCTGAAATTTATAAATTCTTTCAGGCTACAGGGCTTTTAAATAAGCTCAAATACCGCAAAGAACATGATCCCCTTGCCATAGAAAACCATTGGTATCCAGAGTTTTGGTTCCAGGGAACAGTACCTGAAAGTCGCCCTCAATTTCAGCGCATGCGCACTCACTTCGAACAAATGTTAAATCACGAAAATGGACTCGTCTATCCAGATATTCCTATTCCAGAAAATATTTCTTTTGAAGACCGGAAAAAAATAGAAACTTTAGATCAAATCAGCTTAAATTCTTATTTAGAACAAGTCATTTCAGGTCCATTACACCCTCATTTAAAAGATTATACTGAGCACTATTGCTGGGATGCCTTTGGGGCTTCCTCGACAGAAATCAGTGCAGCGCATGGGCTTAATTTCTTAGTCTCAGAGTATAAAAGTACAGCCTATTTTCCAGGCGGAAATGCAGCAATCGGTGAAAAAATAATTCAATTACTCTTAAAGAAAATTAATCCCCCCTCTATTAGACCATCTAGCGTAGTATTTGATGTTCAAGTTAAAAGCGATCATGTCTTGGCTTCATATTTAACCCATCAGCATCAAATCATAAGAGTTAAAGCCAAAGCAGCAATTCTTGCTTGTCCGAAATTTGTAGCAACTCACCTCATAGACCATTTAGAAATGGAACGCCATCAAGCGATTAAAAGCTTAAAATACCGCTCCTTCATTGTAGCAAATCTACTCATCCAACAAAAATTGAATCACTCTTTTTTCGAAGCATTTTTATCAAAAAATATCACCACAGGGGACGACACAAAAAGAGACTCTCATCATCAGGGGTTTATTAATATTACAAACGCTTGCAGCTCCTACGAAAATTCACCCGTTTCGGTACTTACTCTCTATCGCCCTTTTCCTTATGACTCAGGAAGAAAAGAATTATTTAATTTAGATGAAGTGAGCCTAAAAAAAATATTTGAAAAACAGATCTATCAAGAAATTCTACCTCTTCTAAATATTTCTAGAAAAAATCTTGTTGGCATAAAAATGACACGATGGGGCCATGGGATGCCCGTTGCTCAAATTGGAAACATATCTTCTGGAAAAATAGATATTTTGAGAAAACCTTTCAAAGATCGTATTTTTTTTGTTGAGCAAGATAACTGGACTCTTCCCGCTTTCGAAACAGCTTTTTATGAAGCTCAATATTGGTCAAAAAAAATAGACTCTTTTTTATCTCAATCTAGTTAGAAATAAAAAAAATTAGATATCCGTATCTTTCAGCATCCGATCAATAGGCTTACTCATCTGACCTAAAATAAATTGAGGTGCCAAGCGACTCATAAATTTGAGTTGATTACTTTGGCCAGGGCAAATTTCCAATTGATCGTTTTTCATTCCTTTGATAGCCACAGCGACCATTTCTTCGACTTTCATAATCGTCATTCCCTTCATATCATCATTGAAGAAACTTCCGAGTAATGGGGTATCTGTTGCAGGCGGCGCTAACTCAAAAACTTTAATATGCGTATTTTTTAGCTGAACCCTAAGCGACTGAGTGAACGAATGCAGTCCAGCCTTTGTAGCACAATAGACAGGTGATTGTGGAAGCGGAGTAAAAGCTAATCCGGAAGATACATTCACAATCGCTGCGGACTCCTTGGATTTAAGATGTGGAAGAAATTTTTTTACCATTCGAATAGGTCCACTTAAATTGATATTAATCTCTGTTGTGAGATCTTCAAGATCAGCCCCTTTATTATGAAAATTAATAGTGCGCATGATCCCAGCATTATTAATGAGAATATTTAAATCTGGAAATTTTTTAATAACTTTATCGAATAAAATAGATATCGCTTCTGAATTGGAAACATCACTTTGATAAATATAAATATTTGGAATTTTATTTTTAGCTTTTTCCAATTTAGCCTTATCTCTGCCAGTAATGATAACAATATTCCCTAAAAGCTCTAACTGCTTAGCAAACTCAAATCCAATTCCAGTTGCTCCACCAGTAATTAAAATAGTATTTTTAGCTAATTTCATAAAATTCCCTTAAATTGATGAAAAGTCTGTTCATTGTGTACAGCTTGCATGTAAAAAGGCAAGAGCTGAAAAAATAGGAATCTAAATATGATCAGAATGAAACGAACCATTATTGTTGGTATTCTTGCGTCACTAGGAGATTGGTTAATACTGGTTTTGTCAGTGCATCTATTCGGTTTTTCTCAAAAAATTGCGATATTTCCGGCTCTCATTATTGGAGGATTGATTCAATTCATTGGCAATCGACATTTTGTTTTTC
>CAIYTD010000371.1 GCA_903928955.1 Oligoflexia bacterium
CAATCTTATCTTATGGATCAGCAAAACACTCCTCTTTAGATTCACTACTCATTAAAACTTATTCCGATTGCGGAGAAACATCACTCAGGAATTTTTTAAATATCGTGGCTTATGACCAAAAGGAAAGTAAGTTTCAGTCAACCCACTTCAGTAAGCTTCAAACTGGCGTAAAGATCCACCCAGCGTTGATTGATTTTTACAATGATCACAATGACCCTGCATCAGCAGCAAATCCAGAAGCCCGAGATGATTGGAGTGAGAAAGTTGCATCGAGTCATCCAAGTGTGCATTACCTCAAAGGAGAAAGAAAATGTGAAATGAACGAAGGCTTAGATAACATGATGATGGTTGTTGATAGCCTTCTTTTTCATGGAATTTCTGCGGGAGGTCCTATTGTAAAAGCAAAAAGCCGCTCAGCAAAGCTGGATGAACTTTGCAAAGTAGTGTCTAGAGAGGGCTTTCAATTGACCTGGGATAAAAGTAATCAGGCTAAGATTGACTCAAAAGATACCGGAATCAATGTCAAATTCAGTATCAATCATCAACCCAGCTTCAAATGGCAGTTTAGGAACGGACATTTTTCAATCGAAGATCTCACCCAAAAGAAGAATTCTTGGACTAATCAAGTCGGAAACGCGTTTGCGTCATTATTAGCGAATCCCCCAAACCATTCACACGCTGAAGCTGTACTTCCTTGGTTTTCAAATGAAGAAGTACTGAATGAAACCCAGACAAAAGGTTCCTTTCATTTAAGAGAAAACCTCATTTATGCTCTACCCATGAATTCGAATGTCTCATCAAGGAAGATTGCGTTACGCCAAATGTTTAAGAGTAGCCCAGAAGAAAGACGTCATCTCAACAAGGCAATCTGCAAAAATCTATCAAGACTTCCGCTTGACGACCCATACACTCAAGATAACATCGTAATGCTCGCTCCTCATGATTTAACTGTGAAGGAATTCGAGCAATTTATGAAAGAAGTTCCTCAGTTTGATTTAATCAAAGAGCATTTTGCAGTCCGATCTGAGAAATTAGAAGTGTTGCAATTCGTAGCCCAACACGCTCCTGAATCCATGTATGCAAAGGACGTATTCGGCAATAACCCAGCGCATATTGCAGTAGCATCTGGGAACTTAGATCTAGTGAAATTCATTGCTCAACATTTTCCTAAAGCAATGGAATTACCTAACAACTATAACAGAACCCCAGCGCATATTGCAGCAGTATCTGGGAACTTAGATATGATGAAATTCATAGCCCAACACGCTCCTGAATCCATGTATGTAACGGACACAGACCGCATTACCCCAGGGTACCTTGCAGCTCACGCAAAAAAATGGGAAGTGGTGAAATTCATAGCCGAACATGCTCCTGAATCAATGAGCGTAAAAAACATAGACAGCATTACCCCAGCGCATCTTGCAGCAGATGAAAAAAAATGGGAAGTGTTGGAATTCATAGACCTACATGCTCCTGGATCAATAGATGTAAAAGACGGATATGGCAGAACTCCAAGAGATATAATGAATAGCACTAGATAATATTTTAAAGTAACCCTTCGACAGCCAGTTGCGTGACTATTTTTTGAGCCTGTGCTGATTCTTTGCGATAAAAAACTGCGGGACTACCCAAAGGAGTCTCAACCTTAAGCCAGGTCCCTTGAGCCCCTGAAACAATAGAATGCTGTGAAAATACTCCTACCCATTCTCCCTGGGGAAAATACATTTCTACAGAATGAGCGCCAGGATCTAGAACAGGTGCTATCAAAAAATCCCTGCCTAAAAGAAATTCATGAGTGAGGGAATAGACAGTGGGATCTTGTGGATAGTGAAGAAGCAAAGGACGCACCAATGGCAATCCACTCGCATCAGCTTCCTCCATGAGTGAGCGACGATAGGGAGCAAGAGCACGAAAAATTTTTGCAAAACGAGTAAAATGAGAAAGCGTTTCGGCATTCGAATCATATTGATGATTGATAGTGGGCTTACTTCCTTTATGAGTACGAAACATGGCTGTAAATGCATTCATTTCAGTCCAGCGCATAAAAAGTTCTTGGGTCCGATAGTATCCAATATCGATTATCGGAAGCGTCGCTGTCGTATATCCACCAATGTCACTATGATTTAAACTAAAGCCAGATAATCCGCTCGACAATAATCCTACGAGAGCAGTCTTCATGCCGTCGAACGCATCCCAACTCGTCAGCTGATCTCCCAACCAAAATAAGCTCACTTGGCCTGGACTTCGAGTAAATCCCGATCGAGACAAAACCAATGTGTCGTTGAGTCGACCCGTCTCTTCTAAAACTTCCTTTTGAATGCGAGCCCAATCTACAGGAAAACGATTATGATATTCAAAAGCGCTCCGAAACTCAGAGGATTCGCTCAGGCGAGCATCCATTGGAAAAGCTTCTCCAAAATCAGCCATCCAACCAGATACTCCTGCATCTAAAAGCTGGGATCGAATCAGATTTTTCATCCACATGCGTGCATCCGGTTGAGACAAATCGACTAATCCCACCGAAGAAAGTAAATAGTTTATTAAATAGGGAGATCCATCCGCTTTCTGAACAAGAAATTTTTTTTTAAGAGCTTCATCAAAAAAGGGACTATGAAAATTGTTCTTCTGAGAAGGCACATCTAAAAATGGATTAATATAGGCTAAAACTCGAATACCTTTATTCGCTAACTTGTGAACCATCTCCTCCCAATGAGGATACAGACTGCGGTCCCGTAACCAATTCCACTGCCGAAAACTACCGATTGCAGTCGAGTAGGAGCCTACCCAGTCTTGTATCCAAAACGCACTAATAGGTGTTTGAGCCTCCTCTATTTTTTCTAAAGCAGCGTAGACGGCTAGCTCGCCACCCTGAACCTCAACAATCGCACCTTGATCCGTCCAAAGCGGCAACGGACGCATCCTTCCAGAATATTGCGAATAGGTTGAGACAAGACTCAACAAGTCAGCACCAAATAAAATTCTACCTTTCATTCGAGTCCCAAATAATTCAATACTCACCTGATTTTTTTCTCTTAAATCAAAAATAGAATATTCATAATTTTCTAAAAAAAAAGAATGTCGATCACTAGTAATATATTGAGGCACCGATGCATAAGAGCTACTCCATGATCCTCCCGTTTGAGGTGAAATGAAGTTCATTAAGGCAGTTACAGGCTCAAAACCTCTCCCAATTCCTTGTTCTTGGACTAAAATAGGAACTTGTTTTCCTTTTAAATCAAAATAGGAAAACTGTTCACCAAATCCAAAAAAATGCTCCTCTGAATGAGTTTGAAAATTTAAAAAAGTTCGATAATCATCAGAACTCAGAGTTTCATTTGGGTTTAATAATTCGAGTTCAAACGCAAGCTCGCAATCCGATGCAGGAAAAAATGTGAGCTGATAACCCATGAGAGGACTTGAGTCGTTCCAATCTTTTTTTTGAAGATTTCCGATCCATTGTAATCGATCTCCTTTTTGTTCCACTGTATGGACACTTTGATGATCATAGCGAGAAAGTATTTGATCATCCATTCTAAACGAGCCATGATTCATGGCAATTTTTAATTTCCCAGTCGCTGCTTCAACAAATCCTCTGCCTGGTACACTTTCCCAAACAATAAAAGAGGGTTCATCTAGATGACTTACCCTTAACCAGGGCGCACCATTTTTAAGACTAGACCATTCCAATCTAAATTTTCCTAAAAAAGCCTCATTCGCATGTCCTAAAGAAGCAAAAAATATTGGAAAAATAAAAAAATAGAATATGAATAAAATTTTATCAAGATCTCTAGCCATGCCCACCCATTAAGAATGGCTGCGAAAGAAATTTTAAATCCCGCTCGCGTGTACTTTTTCTAAAAAAAAACCGAGCTTCTTCCCAAAGAAGCTCAGGCTCAAGAGCTGAAAATATTTTACTTCTAAATTCATGACAACCCGGAAAGCCTGTCGAATACCAAGCTAGAAATTTTCGAGCATGGATCATGGCTAACCGAGAATCATACAGTTCTTGCAACAGAGCACGCTGCTCTTCCATAATCGAAATATAACGCTCCGCTTGAGGAAATGCATATGTCTCCCCTTTCAATAAATGTAAAGCTTGCTCAAAAATAAAAGGATTGCGTAAAGCCCCTCTTCCAATCATGACAGCATCTACCCCATACGTGCGGTAGCGCTCTAAAGCAATTTCAGCCGTAACGACATCTCCATTGCCAATAATCGGAATGGAACTTTTCGCTTTCATTTCGCCAATAAAATCCCAATCTGCCAAACCACTATAGCCCTGAGCTCGGGTACGCCCGTGAATGGAAACCCACTGCACACCGGCGTCGGAAGCCGCCCGAATCACCTCGATCGCATTCTTCGAAGTTGCATCCCAGCCCGTTCGAATTTTAATAGTGACTGGAATTTTTACAGACTTCACCAATGCTGAAAGAGTTTTTCCAAGAGACAAAGGATCTTTGCACATGGCAGATCCCGCTCCTTTTTTTACCACCTTAAGCACGGGACACCCTAAGTTCAAATCTACAAAGTCTGCGCCCAACTTCTCAATATACTGAGCAGCCTTACATAAAAGCTCCGTATCTTCGCCAAAGATCTGGAGTCCCACTGTTCTCTCTTCATCATGAAAGCGCAAAAGATCTAGAGTGCGCGCTCCTCCATATTCAATCCCATTTGCAGAAACCAGCTCCGAGATAACAAGCGAGCTTTTTAGCCGACGCATCAGTCTACGAAAAGGTGAATGAGTAATCCCAGCCATAGGAGCCAATAAGAAAGGATGCTCCAATAGAAACGGACCCAGCTGAATCATCCGTTTTTCACTGCCACAATTTCAGCGCGCTCTTTAATGACGTCCCGGGTCAATACTTCGCAACCCCCTGCTGTAATCAAAATGTCATCTTCAATCCGAATCCCTATGTTTCGAAATTCAGATGCACCTGGATCAGAGGGTTGGACATAAAAGCCAGGCTCAATCGTAAAAACCATTCCTGCCTCCAAGCGCCGAGGCTCTCCTCCTTGCAGATAGAGTCCCACATCATGAACATCCATTCCCATCCAATGACTCGTCTGATGCGGATAAAAACGGCGGTATTCGCCAGTCTTAAGAATTTCTTCAGCTTTTCCCTTCAGCAGATTTAGGGAAAGCAACCCATCCACGATGACAGAGCAGACTTGATGATGAATTTGAGAAAGAGTTACCCCAGGCCGAGCCATGGATATCCCCTCTTTTTGTGCGCGAAGCACCAGGTCATATGCCCGCGCTTGAGATGCGGTAAATTCCTTTCCGACTGGAAAAGTTCGGGTAATATCCGCAGAATAATACTGATACTCTCCCCCAGCATCCAACAAAAGCAAGTCTCCGTCTTTCAACAACTCATTATTAGAACGATAATGTAAACAAGTAGCATTCTTTCCGCCTGCTACGATACTGGGATAGCCTAATCTCTGACAGCCATTTTTTCGAAAAAGATAATCCACAAGGGCTTCTATTTCTCCCTCATTCATTCCAGGTCGCACTTCACTCATGACAGCCTGATGAGCAGCAGCTGTGATTTTGCATCCTTTTCTCATGAGCTCGATTTCTTCAGAACTCTTGAATAACCTCATTTCACCGAGTGGACCATTGGGATCCTCCAAAGGAAGCAAGCCTTTTCCACTTCTGCCCTGGCTCCGACGCCTCGACTCCAGCGCGGTTGTCATGCGCCGATCCATCTCGGGATGCAATCCCAGCCGATAAAAAACCTTCTCCGATGCCTGAAGAATCTCGGGAAGTTGAGTATCTAGCTCATGAATAGGATAGGACTCATCGGCACCAAATATTTTTTGGGCCCCTTCTAACCCATAGCGCTCCCCTTCCCACATTTCTTTTTCCGGATTCCTAGGCAGAACAAATAAAAACATTTTATAAAGTCCAGGCTTTGAGCTAGTCGGAGCAAGAACTAAACAAGAATCCGGTTCCTCGAGTCCCGTTAAATAAAAAAAGTTACTCTCTTGCCGAAAGGGAAAGTGAACATCCGAGTTCCGAATGCAGTCAGGATGAGAAGGAAAAACAAATGCTGCCCCGGGATGCGATCGCATCAGAGAGTCACGACGAGACTTGAAATAACCTGGAAGTTGAGTAAGAAGCATACGAAGTTAAAATAGAATCCAATAACAAGGTTGTCTATTCTTTTATTTGCCAAGAATGGGATATTTAGAAGATAGTATCAGGATGATTCAAGGCATTGTATTTGATTTGGACGGCACACTCGTTGATTCTCTCGGCGTTACCTTTGATGCGTTCAACCATGGAATTCTCCAAGCGGGCGGCAAAAAACATACTCCTGATGAAATCATGCATTACTTTGGCACAGGAGAAGATGAAATTTTTAAACAAATCCTAGGACAAGACAGCGCTCCTCAGGCATTTTCAGAATTTCGAGACTACATGGATGCCCACCTCACCCAAGTACCCCTGCATTCTGGAGCGGGCGATTTGCTCGAAAAATTGAAATCAAAAGCGGTTCCGATCTCCATTTTTACTGGCAGGAGCTGGGATACAACTGAGATGATTCTCCGTTACCACGGGCTCCTGGACCGCTTTATCACTATTGTCGCCCATGACCATGTCGATTTTCCAAAACCTTCTCCTGCCGGGCTTCACATTGCACTTTCCAAAATGAAACTCCAGCCTACTGAAGTCCTTTTTGTCGGCGACTCACCTGTAGACATGATGGCAAGTCGGGCAGCGGGGGCCCCGGGTGTCGCGGCACTTTGGGACCTTTTAGCCAAACGAGAACTCATGGCTCCCCATGCCCCCTCCCATTGGGCCACTCAACCTCAGCAAGTTTGGGAAATTTACGAGGAACTTTCTGGACTCTGAGTCAATCAGCCTTTAAAACGCCCCGTTTGATCTGATCTCGCTCAATGGCTTCAAAAAGAGCGTGAAAATTACCTTCTCCAAATCCCTGATTTCCTTTACGTTGAATGTATTCAAAGAAAAAAGGTCCTAAAATTTCCTCTGAAAAAATTTGCAAAAGATAACCCGTTTGATCCCCATCCAATAAAATCCCAAGATCTTCTAAGTTTTTAAGATTCTCAGTCACATGGGGAACTCGACGGGGTACTTCTTGATAATAAGAATGCGGTACAGTCAAAAATTTAAAACTGTTTTCTCTGAGTTGACGCAAACTATCTTCAATATTTAAGGTTAACAAAGCAAGATGCTGAACACCGGAGCCCCTCATTCTATTCACAAATTCTTGAATTTGACTCTCAGGCTCAGTCGGCTCATTGATGGGCACCTTAATCTTATGGTCTGGAGATTGAACGACATCCGAGAGCAAACCCGTTCGATGAGTCCGAATATCAAAATGACGGCTCACAATAAATCCAAAAACTTCCTGATAGTACTCCACCCATTGCTTCATCTCTCCCATACCTACATTATTGGTCAGGTGATCAATACTATGAATATGAAGTGGAGAAGGGCTCTCCAAACGAGTCACTATTAATTCTTCATCAAATAAAACAGGGGATAAAGCTCCCTTTTGAGTGGTCCGTGGTTCCTGCCTCTCCATAAAGGCGTAACGAACATCTCCGGGAGTCCAAATCTCAGAACGGACCACCTGACCTTCAGCGCACTTGTAAATTTGAGGTTCCTTCGCAGGACGCGCTCCTCTCCGAACCGTTTCCTCAAATGCCTGAGTAGCATCTTCTACTTCAATGGCTAAAGTACAAATTCCCTCGGCATGTTTCTCGAGAAACTGTACGGAAGGATGCGTCTCTGAAACAGGGAGCCCCATCGAAGAAGTCAGCAGGATCCTGACGAAGCCCTGGGCATAAAGTACACTTTGAACCCCTTTACTCGAAAGAGTCCTTTCGCCTATCTTTTCAAAACCCATCCTTTGAAGTGTTCGAGCCATATGTCCCTGAGGGGTCAAATCATGAACAATATACTCCACATGATCAAAACCTTGATTCAAGATTTTCATAGACGCGATCTCCCCTCTAATGTCCGACCCGCTTAGTTTAAAAATGTATTGGCAGGTATTTCCACTCCACTTTCTACGATGCGAGGAACCATATCGACCGTAGCCTGAAGAAGCTTCGATTGCTTCTCATAATCTACATAAGTATATCCATAAAGGACTTCTTCATAAAAATTTTGTAACTCTACCCCTTCGCGAGGCTTAATGAATCCTTCTCGAACTTTAGAGTCAATTTGCTCTTTCACTTTTTTTTCTAAGTCAGTGGCACTATATTGAATCCACGAAAGAACCCCTGCAATGGTATTCCCTTTAATGACTTCTTCGATATAATACCCACCCGGTTCGGTTTCATCTAAAAAGACATGCACTTCATTGACGCGTCCAAAAAGATTATGCAAATCCCCCATAATATCTTGATAAGCGCCCATTAAAAAGAAGCCCAAATAATAAGGATCCCCCACCTTGAAAGCATGAAGAGGCAGCGTGTCCTTAATGTCTCTTAAATCAATAAACTTATTCACCTTACCATCCGAATCACAGGTAATATCGACTAAAGTTGCATTCCGAGTAGGCTCCTCATCGTGACGATGAATGGGTACAATGGGAAAAAGATGCTGAATCGCCCAGTGATCCGGCATCGACTGAAACAGCGAAAAATTGCAAAGATACTGATCCGCTAAATGCTTGTTCAAAGCTTCGACATCATCGGGTACATAACGTAGCCCAGCAGAATTTTTATGAATCATTTTACAAATTTGCCAGAAAAGATATTCAACCTTTGCCTTATCCTCGAGAGAAAGAAAACCCAATTTAAACATACTCAAGGCTTCTTCTTTACGCTGAAGGGCATCATGAAAATGTTCTAATAGATTTTTGGAGGAAAGGTGTTGAGAGAGATATCTCATTTCCTTCACTACATCCTCTTCCTCTGGAGTTTCGTCTAAAGCAATAGGGGTAGCACCCACTTCAATATTGCCAAAAACATTTACAATCAGAACAGAATGCTGAGCGACAAGTGCTCGTCCACTTTCTGAAACAATATTGGGTTCTTTCACTTCCTCTGCTTGGCAGACTTCCTGAATCGAATAAACAACCGCACTGACATACTCTGCTAAAGTATAATTAATAGAACTTTCAAAACTCGTTCTAGAGCCATCATAATCGACTCCTAAACCACCACCCACATCTAGAAACTCTAAATTCAAGCCCATTTTACAAAGTTTAGAGTAAATGCGCGTGCCTTCTTTCACTGCATCTTTAATGGGCTTAATATTCGTAATCTGAGAACCAATATGAAAATGAAGAAGCTTAAAACTTTCCTGCAGCCCTTCTTGCCTCAAAACATTCACTGCGTGTAAAAGCTCAGGCGTTGTCAAGCCAAACTTAGCGGATTCTCCTCCGCTAGACTCCCATTTTCCGCTGCCCTTAGAAGAAAGCTTGGTCCGAATACCAATTAAAGGTGTGACACTCAGCTCTTTCGCAACAGTGATAATTTGATAAAGCTCTGAAAGCTTTTCCACAACAATAATGACTCTCTTACCGAGCTTGAGACCCATTAATGCAGTCTTAATAAAAGCATAATCTTTAAAGCCATTACAAATGACTAAAGAACGGGGAGTAGTAGTCATAGCAATGACTGCCGCAAGTTCCGCCTTAGAGCCAGCCTCTAAACCAAAATCATAGATTCTACCTGCATCAATAATCTCTTCTACCACTTCACGCATCTGATTGACTTTAATAGGATAGACGCCCTGATACTGCCCTTTATATCCAAACTCATGGATGCATTTTCGAAAGGATTCATTTAAAGTAACTACACGGTGTCGAATAATGTCTTGAAAGCGAATCAAAACAGGAAGCCCTAATCCCTGCGATCGAATCTCCTCGACAACACTTTTCAGATCAACACCGGCGCCCTCACCTTTACGAGGATGTACAGTCATATTCCCGGACGGATTAATACTAAAGTACTGATCACCCCAGCTCTCAATATTATACATCTTCAATGAATCAGACACACTCCAGGTTCTCATAATTAATCCGCCTTATCAGTAATCAGTATCACTCGTCAAAAAAATGCGCAGGACTATAAGCCGGGTTCTGTCTTCGATACCTTTAAAAGTACCGGAGGCGATCATTCCTCTGGGGCGCACGTTACCGTACGCCTCTTGCGGCCTTACCCGGAGGTAATAGTCTAGCAAACTGTAACCTCCCTATTTGGCCTTGCTCCAGATAGGGTTTGCCGTGCCATTTTCGTCACCGAAAATGCGGTGGGCTCTTACCCCACCGTTTCACCCTTACCTCACCCATTTATTCAATGAAGAGGCGGTTTATTTTCTGTTGCACTTTCCGTCACCTCTTTCTTAAAAAAAAGGTGCCTGGCCGTTAGCCAGTATCTTGCTTTTTGGAGCCCGGACTTTCCTCCCACTTCACATTTGGAAGTCAGCGATCGCCCGTCCTGCGCGAATGGACCTTAACATGACTTTTCCAATCAAGCAATTAAGCTATCCGATTGGTAGGATCTATCCCTGCAGCATTCAAGTCTCCAGCTGCAGGACTAGTGACAACGGGAATAAAAAGAATTCTGTGACAACTGGGACAGGAATGAAGAATAGAGCCGCGTTGAATCTCATTATAAAGCTGAGGAGGGACCATCATATTGCAACCTTTGCAGCGGCCCCCTAGAGCAGGTACTATCCCTACCCCATTTCGAGCGCCTCGAACCTTCTCATATTGACCCAAAATTCTAGACTCTACATGGGTTGAATATTTAGCTCTTTCAGACAATAAAAAATCAATTTCAGACTTAAACTGATTCTCTTGGCCAAACAAGACTTCTGCTTGAGCGTCTCGATCCAACTGCACTGTTTTGGATTGCTCCTGAAGAGTACTCATCTCTTTTCCAATAGAATCGATTTCTTGCCCGGATTTTTTATTCTGTTCTTCAAGAGAAGCATTCAGTTTTTTTAACTGATCAATCTCTTTATTCACAGCTTGAAACTCTTGCGAAGTCTGGACTGATTCGAGCTTAGAACTCGACCGTGTGAGACGATCTTGATTTAAATCTAATGCAGCCTGCGTTTGCCTCTGAATTTTTTCTACTTCCGAAAGCAAATTCTTCTTAGAATCGACCGTAGTCCGCAATTTATGAAGCGACTCATCGACAACCCTTAAGTTCCCGGGAAGTGAACCTTTATCTTTCTTTAATGCATCGATTTTTAAATCTAAATCCTGCAAATATTCTAAATTTTTTAACTGCTCTACCAAAGAAAGCGGTTGACTCACTCTTATTCCTCCTGCCAAATCTTCTGTGTCGGCGTTTGAACTTCAACAAATCCCAAGCCGAACCCAGAAAGTGTTTTTTTCATAGTTTCTACAAAAAATTTTTCACTCTCACGATGTCCAAGCTCCATCACTGCCACCCCTTGATTCAAACCTTCTAGGGCTGCATGGTATCCTGCTTCACCCGTAATAAAGAGATCACACTTTACTCGAGAAGCAGCTTTCACAAATGATGCCCCTTTTCCAGGAACAAAGCCGACTCTTGTCACTTGAAAAGGAGTGGGGTTCGTTATCCAAAACCCGTGTATATGGAACAGACTTTTAACATCTTTAGCGACATCTGAAAAGGCCCTGGGAGAAGGAAATTCACCCCAAAAGCCATAACCTAAACCCCGAATGAAGCTATTTTCTGTCATCGTTTGCTCTACGGAATAAAGATCATATGCGATTTCTTCATAAGGATGGGAATCTTTCAGCGCTTTCAATATAAAATTTTGAATTCCCCGAGGAAAGAGAGTTTCTAATCTACATTCTTCAGTATTTTCTAATCGACCGGGTCTCCCAATAAAAGGGTGAGTTGCTTCATTGCCTCGAAATGTTCCCCTTCCCTCTACTGTAAACGCACAAGAATCATATTGCCCAACATGACCTGCTCCTGCAGCAAAAAGAGCTATTCTGACCTGTTCTAAATGACTTTTAGGAATAAAAGTAACCAGTTTCACTAAAGAGTCATTGGGGTGATCTAGAAACCGGCCTCGGATTTGGAGCCCTAAATGAGAAGCAATCGTTTTGGGCACTTCCAGAGAACATTGATCAAAATTAGTATGGCAAGCAACCACTGCAATCCCTCTTTGAAGAGCTTCGTAAACGGGAGTACCCGAAAGGATTCGATTCAAAGCTTTTGTTTTTGGGAATAAGCAGGGATGGTGTTGAATAATCAGAGGATAACGGTGTTGAGTTGCCAGTTCAATTGCCTCAAAAGTCAGATCAATGGAAATCACTGCGCCTGATACCATTAAATTGGGATTCCCAATCAAAAGGCCAACATTATCCCAATCTTCTGCAGCTCGACTGG
This sequence comes from Oligoflexia bacterium, assembly GCA_903928955.1. Taxonomy (GTDB): domain Bacteria; phylum Bdellovibrionota; class UBA1018; order UBA1018; family UBA1018; genus CAIYTD01. Next base: position 12,325 of record CAIYTD010000371.1, read on the forward strand.
GGAAAATATTTTCTAAAGAATTCACTACTTCTGCAACGGATAAAATGGGAACGGAGTTCATTTCAATACGTGGTTTCTAAAAGTAATATTGGTAGGCCCAGAGGGACTCGAACCCCCGACCAATCCGTTATGAGCGGATTGCTCTAACCAGCTGAGCTATGGGCCTCCAAAGAGTAACCCCTGCAATCTAACACGAGAAACCTCAGAGCTAAACACTTAAAATCAATCGAACGCGACAGTGCCCTAACGACTGCTTCCTGGCATCCCAAAACTCAGCCCCAAAAATCCGGCTACTTCAGTCGAAGTAATCGAATTCCCATTATAAGACAATGCATTTATTGCTTTATGAAATTGAGGATAAATGAGCAAACCCACTGATTTACCGAGGGGAATTCTAAGGCCTAGCCCTGCGGTAAATCCCCAGTCAAAACCAGAAAGTACCACCTGATTATTGAGATAGTAATTATAATAAGCCCCTAAATTAATAAAAAGAGCCCTAGAAAGTAAAATATTAAATCCAGCTTGTCCCTCAGCATATCGAGAGTTCTGAGTGACTCCGTCATTCCATGCTCGTGTCATGTAAAGGGCACCCAGGTCAAACTGAACTTTAGAACCCAAATTAAAATTTAAAAAGAGCCCACCCCCAGGCAATGAGGACCGACCCGTATTCGGAGGGATCAATAAACCATAGGTCCCTGAACCCACTAAATCTAACCCTACTCCTGCATGGGCAAGTGGGCCCATCAAAGCCATTAAGCCAGCTACGAGAACCCAGGTTCTTTGAAATTTTCTCATCATATAAAAAGCACTCCTTTGCTTCACATATGAGCGAATCTTCCAAAAATAGCCCATTAATAATAAATTTGGAAAGCCCACTCAATACTTTTATTATTGTACGAATGGGAATGAACTACAAGAGTTTATTTTTTCCTAGGATCCCTACGAATCAATAAAGGCCTTTAAAAGTTTAGCGCGAGA
>CAIYTD010000372.1 GCA_903928955.1 Oligoflexia bacterium
AGTGATTTGGTTTGGTTTTGGTCAACCTACTGTCATTGCTTCTAGTTTTATTGCTTCTATTTTTCCAGTGATTGCAAGTACTTTAATGGGTTTACAAAGTACTGATCCCCACTTGGTTGATCTTTTTTCGCTCTATGGAGCTTCACGTAAAGACTATCTTTTAAAATTAAAAATTCCATTTGCTCTGCCGCATATTTTTTCGGGCCTTCGCATTTCTGCTGGTCTGGCAATTGTTGGTGCGATTGTAGGAGAATTTATTGGAGGAGGGGGTTTGGGGAGTATTGTAGATTCTGCTCGAACCCAACAGCGCTTGGACCTCGTTTTTGCCGCTGCAATGATGTCATCTCTGCTTGGTCTGGTATTTATCGGATTCATTAATTACTTGAGTTGGCTTACGCTTTGGCGTTGGGATGCCTCAGAGCAAGAAAAAGGAAGAGAACAAGAAGGAACCTCATGAAGAAAAAATACTTTTTAATCATTTTATTTTTTTGTATGAATACAAATGCTCAATCTCTTAAACTTGCTCTGAATTGGAAGCCAGAACCTCAATTTGGAGGTTTCTATGCAGCTGAAGTCGAAGGTATTTTTCATAAAAAATCACTGAATATCAGAATTATTCCTGGAAGTGCAGGTACCCCAACGATACAAGCCGTTTCAGCAGGTCAGGCTGAGTTTGGTATTGTTAGTGCTGAGGAAGTCCCTGTTTCACGCCTTCACGGATCAGATATCGTAGCTTTATTTGCGGTATATCAAACGAATCCTCAATCGATTTTAGCTCATGCTGAGGATGATTTTAAATCGATTAAAGATATTTTTAATTCGAATGCAACGTTTGCGGTACAAAAGGGACTTCCATTTTTTTTGTACTTACTGAAAAAACTGGGAAAACCTCAAGTTAAACTTGTTCCCAGCTTAGGAGGGATTACGAATTTTTTAACTGATCCCCATTTTGTTCAACAGGGATTTGCAACAGCAGAACCTCTTTTGATTGAAAAAAGGGGGATAAAAGTGAAAGTTTTTAAAATTTCTGATGAAGGATTTAATCCTTATTTGACAGTACTAGTAGCACGTAAAGCATTTATTGAAAAAAACCCTCTTTTAGTAAAAAAAGTAGTAGATGCCGTTCGAGAAGGTTGGCAAATTTATCTGGACCAACCAATGAAGACTAATGGGGTCATGCATCGACTGAATCCATCTATGGATGAGGCAACATTTCAAGCGAGCTCTCAGGCGCAAAAAAGCTTTATTGAGACAGAAGAAACAGCCGAACATGGTCTCGGTTTGATGACTCAAAAACGGTGGGAAATTTTGTGTGAACAATTAAAAATGGTCGGTGCAATTCGTCAAGTTCCGGATGTAAAAGATTTATTTTTAAATTTATAGAAAATCTAAGACAATATTTTATATTTTAATTTTATTTTGAAGGAGTCGTTTTGGAAGTTGTAAAATCGTCTTTTTTTATCGTTTTATTTCATTTTATTTCACTCGATTCTACTGCTGCATCTCCTCCCTGCCAAGGTGCATTGGGAAGCTATACGAGGAATCAAGATGGGAGTTTAGGTGGATTTGTCGCTAGCACAGCTCAAGTACTTACAGATAGAGAACAACGTAATATCCCTTATATCGAGCATACTGTTGAGATCTGTGATTCAGCTAGCATTGGAGGAAACGCTCAGCTGATTGGAAATGTGAAAGTTTCTGATTATGCAGAAGTCTCAGGCGATACTTGGATCTATGAGTATGCACGTATATTTGGAAATGCACAAATCTATGGAAACGCTCAGGTATCTGGCAATTCAGAAGTATCTGGGAGTGCCGAGGTTTATGAGAACGCTCGAGTTTTTGAGAGTGCTCGGGTCTATGGATTTGCTCAGGTTTACGGAGACGCCGTGATCAGTGGTAATGTGAGAGTCTCTGAAAAGGCACGCATTTTTGGGAGCGCTAGGATTTTTGGGTCAGCTAAAATTTTTGGAAATGCCGAGCTGGCCGATGAAGTTAAAGTATTTGGAAAAAATAAAGTGTCTGGAAAAAGCCTGAGTTGTTCGTCGTTCTTAAATTATTTGAAGTGTTTTGATTTTGAGGGCTGATAGAGCCGATTCAATATCCATCAATAGTCTGGGTTGAAGCGGTTTCAATTTCTATTTTTTTTAGATGCGTTGACTAGATTATTTTTATAGTTTAACTTGCAATAAATTGGTTCTCTAAATATTTTTATAGTGATAGTGATGGAAAATATGAAATTTAAAAATTTGAAGTCTTCGTTGTTTTTAACTGGAACTTGTTTTTTAGTAGGTTCATGTTCAGCTCAAGCTCCTAGCAATAATCCTCCTGAAGTGCCACCTCTACCGGACTTTCCTGGGTTTCAAGCGGGCTATAGTTTGGGAAAATGTGAGAAAACAGCACCACGAGTGTCCTGCGACCAATACATGATTTCTGGCTTAAATACGACCTTGCTAAATGGTACTCACCCAGAGTTTGATATTCGAAGGACAAGTTCTCAGACTTCATGCGAAGCCCCTGGTGTTTTCACTTCTGCTGGGCTATGTGATCATAACCACGTAAATCTTTTTTGCAGCGTAAGTACTCCTATTCAAGGATTAGATGGAGCAGAATCTATTACTATTAGTTTCGAACACAATGATGCTCGTGAGTATCAGGCTGAGTTTGAAGCAAACTGTGTTGTTCGGGGTGGGGTGTTTAGCGGAACACTTCCAGAAATAGCTCGAGCAGTAGCAGAAGAAGCTCGGTTAAAAGAAGAAGCTCGAGTAGCAGCAGCTCAAGCGGAGGCAGTTCGAGTAGCAGCAGCTCAAGCGGAGGCAGTTCGAGTAGCAGCAGAGCTAGTAGCAGATGCAGCACCAGCTCAGGTAGCAGCATATGCAGGACCAGCAGCAGCAGAACTAGCACCAGCTCAGGTAGCAGCTCAAGC
>CAIYTD010000373.1 GCA_903928955.1 Oligoflexia bacterium
AATGCATCCTCATCTTAAGCAATTTAATACCTTAATAACTACCAGCCAAGCTGAACTTTATTCTCATCCTCTATATGACAAATTACAAGATCTGCGTAGCCTTCGGATCTTCATGAAATACCATGTTTTTGCCGTCTGGGACTTCATGTCGCTTTTAAAATCACTTCAACGCAAGCTTACTTGCATTGAAATTCCATGGATTCCAAGTTCTAATTCGAAAATCGCACGATTCATAAATGAGATCGTTTTAGAAGAAGAAACAGACGAAATTTATATTGGAAAATACATAAGTCACTTCGAACTTTATTTAAAATCAATGGAAGAAATAGGCGCTGATACGTCTCCGATTCTCCTTTTTTTAAAGGAAATAAAAAACTCTTTAATAGATATTAAAAGCTTAAATAATGAGAATGGACCGTTTAAATTTATAGAAACGACTTTCTCAATAATTACAAAAAATTCCCATCAAATAGCTTCTGCATTTTTATTTGGAAGAGAAGATATTATTCCGAAGATGTTTGATACTATTTTAAAAAAAACGAGAAGCTCTTCAAGTCTTAATTGTACTTATTTCAACAAATACCTAGAAAGGCATATTGCTATAGACGGTGATCATCATCGTCCGCTAGCGATAAACATGCTCACTGAACTTTGCAAAGAAGACAAAATAAAATGGTCAGAAGCCGCTGAAACAGCTATTTCTTCAATTCAAGCGCGAATTCAACTTTGGAATTTTATCGATCATGAGATTAGCTTAGATACGGGGAAGTTATTAAATACATCAGCAAATTATTCTATCTAAAGAATATTCTCATAATAGCGTGCCACTGATCGCCTTGATTATGGAAAAACAATGTCCTCAATAAAAAAATTCTGCTTACGCCACAAGTAAGCTCATGTTGATTGTTATTTTTCAAATCCGCTATCGAATACACCACCCCCTAATCTTCCAAAAGTACTCAAGTATCTACTTAAGTAAATACCACGGCTTTGCTGTCGCTTATATTCCTGCTTTGTCACAAAAAAGTTCAGATTAAAAAAATAGAAATCCAGCTAATAAGCCATGATTTCTCGAGTAATATCTATTGACACTTCTGATTTTAGATCAGAACTTAAGGAAACTTATGGCCACTTTTTATTTAAATCATTCCAAACCTAAAGCAAGACAGGCAGCCCTTCGCCGCTTAGATCGGCGTGAATGTAGTTCTGTTGGCATGGCTCGGGCTTTGAAGCGAAAAGGTTTTTCGGCTGACATTATTTCTTGGACTATTCAAGAGCTTTTGGAAGAAAAACTCATTGATGATCAAAAATACTCTGAAATCCTCGTACGAGAACAAATTCTGAAGGGCAAGGGCCCTCGCTGGATTCAAATGAAACTGAAAGTGGAAGGAATTTTAGCTGACCAAAAATATGTAGAAGAGCTGATCGCAAGTACCACTCATACTTCTGAGCTAGAAGTGGCCAAAGCGGTGGTAATGAAACGGTATCCTAACGCTCAAGTTGACCCTGTCACGGCGGCAAAAGCGATTCAAGCACTTCTTCGAAGGGGGTTTAGCTATGACGTAGCTCGGCAAGTAGTTTTGGCTCCTAGTTCTGACTGAGAAAAAAAGAGAGGCTTTGTGTCTCTTTTTAGTTTAGATTTCTGAAAGTGATGAATAAGCGCCAATTAATAGATGGAATACTCGAACTGCTGGCCCAAGAACTAGGGCAAATGACTCGGTCAGCTCAAGCAGCCTACGAAGAAGCAACTCATGCTGAAAGTCAAGCGGAAGACCACCATGACACCCGGGGTTTAGAAGCTTCCTATTTAGCAGGTGCGCAAGCAAAACGAACGAGTGAGATTCAAAGATTGATTCAGATATTCAAATTTTTTCCCCTGGTTCAGTATAAACCCAAGGATTTCATAGGCCCTGGTGCTCTCATTGAACTCGAATGGAACAGGCACCGTTCCTTCTATTTTTTAGTCCCTCAGGGGGGAGGTCTCAGTTTACCCTGGAATGGAAAAGCAATCCGCCTCATTACGCCTCAAGCACCTTTGGGAGAAGCCCTTTTAGGGCGATCTGTTGGAAATACAATTGAAGTCGAAAGTGGAAGTATTCTTCGAGAATATCAGATCATAGGAGTTTCCTAGATTGTCATGAATCAGATCGTATTGCATTCCTATTGAGAGTAATATCCAAGCTGCATTTTTTTTTATTCCAGTGTAAGTTTCTCTCGATGAAATTATCAAAAAGTTTGGAGCTCGTGCATCTTTTTTCAACCTATTTTTCAGATTCTGACCCAGATAAAGACTCAGAGACTGCGGTGAATTTTGTAAAAAAAAGTTCTCCCATGACACAAAGCCAAGTTCTGGTTCAACTCCAGTCCCTTTTGAATCAATCAGAAATACCTTTGGAGGAATTAGGAAATCATGCAAATCGATGGTTTAGTAATTCAAATGACGCAAAACAATGGGTTACAATAATTTTAGAAGCATTCCAAGGCAAATCTATTACTACTTCTGCTCTAACGAAAGACAGCAACGGTAGTCCATTGACCGAAGGAGACTCAGTTCAAATTATCAAAGATCTCAAAGTAAAAGGCAGTGCGACTGATTTAAAGCGGGGTACATGGATCAAAAAAATCCATCTTGTAGACGATCCCGAAGTCATCGAGTGCCGAGTCGGAGGAAGCACTCTGGTTTTGACGTCCTCCCCGGCCTAAAGGCCCTTTAACCGCTTGCGCGGGGGGATTCCCTTAAGCAGCTTTCGCCGCTCTTAGCGAGTCACGCCCGACTCGGAGAATATTCTTTGCGGCGTTAATATCACGATCATGATGAGTGT
>CAIYTD010000374.1 GCA_903928955.1 Oligoflexia bacterium
AAATACAGAAATTTATTATTTCAAATATTCGATTCATTAAAATATTTATTATGTATAATTACTTTACAGATGTCTTTTTTATAGCTTAAACAGAGTAATGAGCCGAGCTGGAATTACCACCCCCAGCGTCATTATTGTCAATCCGACGCGCAGGGAAATTTACTATGCCAGCGCCGTTGGCTTTTTTAGTATCGAGGACATAGAATCCGTTTCCATGATTAACAAATAATGTAACAGTACTATTTGGAGCGAGACGATTAGCAGTACCCGGTCTCAAGTTGGAAGTGCGACAAAATGAAAATATGCATGAAATAATTGAGTAATTGACAAGCAAACCATGAGTTGAGGTACACTCGAAATTGACAAAAATTTCTGTCCAGGAGGCATATTGAGTACTCTCAACTCACTTATGGGGATCGTATTCGTATTAACGTTTTAGTTCAACAGGGAATGAGCCCTACCCAAATTGCCCAAGAAGTAGATAAGCATCGCTCGACTATTTATCGGGAGTTGGGGAGAAATCAGGCTTCAGAAGGGGGGTACTTCCCCGACACGGCGAATATTTATGCGATTCAGCGCAAGGTAGAGGCTGCCTCGATTTCGAGAATAGACGAGGACATGAAGGCATGGGTAATAGAGAAAATTTTACTACAGTGGAATCGTGAGCAGATTTCAAATCGAATGAAGCTTGAGCTGGGTGAGAGCCTCAGCCACGAATGGATTTATGAGATGTTTTATGCAGATCGCAAAGAGGGCGGCACGCTTTATCTCCATCTTCGCTGGGGCAGGAGAACTCGAAAGAAACGAAGAGGCGGGAGAGATAAGAGAGGTCAAATACCTAATTGCGTCAGCATTGAAAAAAGACCTGAAATTATCAATAAAAGAGGCCGGATTGGCGATTTCGAAGAAGATCTAATCATTGGAGCGAATGATAAAGGAATGTTACTTACCTTGGTTGATAGAGCCTCTAAATATACGCTCATGGAAAAGCTGATCAATAAGACAGCCGAAGTCACCGCCTAGGCTACTATAGCTCCTATGAGCGGGGCACCAATGCGAATACAAATGGCTTGATTCGCCAATATTTTCCAAAGAAATAGGATCTTAAAAAAACCTTGTCAGATGAAGTAAAAAAAGTTCAAAATTTATTGAACCATAGGCCAAGAGAGATTCTGGGATTCAGGACGCCTCATGAATTTCACTTCGGTGAGAACACACGGTATTTTACTGGGAAATAAGAGAAAAAAACAAACTAGCAGTAGTAATTAAAATTTAAAATAAGGGGTAGCTTTGGCTTAAAGGCAATATTTTAAAAAAATGCGCATCAATAAGGAAAACTTCTGTTTTAAAAATAAAAAAAATATGTTTATCTATCTTTTAGATACTAAACAGTCGCACTTCTTAATTGAAGACAGGATATCTAAAAAATTCTAAAAAAGTGCACTTAATCATATTTTTATCTGTGTAGTCTTTTTTTGCATTTCAAATTCTAGGAAATAAATAGGCTCTAACACTTCATAAAATGAAAAAGAGCCGCAATCGCATGAGCCGTTGAAAAAATCCGTTCATCCCCGCTAAAAAGGAGACCTTCAGTCCAATACTTACCGCACGACAAACGAGGTACTCTAAGAACAGCTTCACATTTCCAGGAGCCGTCCGCCAGTTGTTCAGTAAGAAGCTTCACTAGAGCCGCTAGAATATTTTTGTCAAATTGTGAATCTCTGCTGTATAAAAGCAAGGGAAGACTAGGGACCCTCAAGGCGCTCTGCCCAAGAAGTTTTCTGCTCATCTGACTTGCAGTTCGTGAGCAAAAGCCCATCTTTTTTTTTACCCATAAAATATAGAAGGGGTTATCCCAAAAGAATGACTTCAAGGGTTCCGATCTTTGTTGCTTTTTAAGCCAAGAGATCGCTTGAGCTTTAGAGTCAGTCTCTAATTCAAGACGACCTAGCGCTCCAACTGCATAAAGAGTTGTTTCAGGGTGAGGTACTGACCAATTATTAAAGGGTGTTTTTCTTGAAAAAGGATAAGTTGCAAATCCTCCGTCTGGCCACTGTTGACCAATAAGCCACGCAACTGATCTCGCATCAATTCTGCGCTTTTGCTTTGCCAACACCATTAAAACCTGTGCAGTAGTTCCAGCATCCGCTGAGGCTCTCGCATTAAATCCCCAAGCCCCATCCTCATTCATACGGTGCAGTAAAAATTCTCCAGCTCTTCCAAGATTAAGCGCAAAGTCCGGCAAATCTTCTAAGACCCAGCATACGTGAGCAGTAATCCATTCAATCGACGAAAATCCAGTTGAACTGAAATCTTTAAAAGATCCGTCTATATCCTGCCTTGAACCGAGAAAATTTAATCCAGAGGCAATAGCTGATCCAATTTTTTTACGATATCCTAGAGGAACACTTCTTGTGGAATCTACAATCACTTCTTTAGCTACCCTAGTTTTTTTAAAATTTACAAGTTATCGTCGTATTTCCAACACAATCGCACAAATAGCTGGCTTTTTTTCCCAAATTTCTTAGTTAATAGCCTAATTTAGATATACAAAACATAAAACTTAAGGAATACAGTCTTAAACATACGTTGGTTAATACGTTGGTTATTTTGTGATACTAAATAAAAAACTTACCCCTAAAGCGAATTCTAAAGTTTACTTACCTTATTTTGATGAATTCTTCAACAAATTGAATGCTGGCGACTTATACTTTGAAAAAATTTGGGGTACGAATGTACACTTTGGATATTGGGATAAAGCATCAGATACCGACGCTACAGCTTCGCAATTTATTGCTGCCAGCAAGCGAATGAATCAAATAATGATTGATCGAGCAGCCATCAGTAATGGAATGGATATTTTGGATGTTGGTTGCGGATTTGGCGGAACAATCCAGGAGCTTGACAGCAAATACAGAAATCTGAATTTGACTGGATTAAATATTGATATTCGACAAATTGAACGGGCTAAGAAAAAAGTATTACCTTACAGCACGAATAAAGTATCTTTCATCCTAGGAGATGCATGTGCGATGCCGTTCAAAGATAATACTTTTGACGTAATAATCGCGGTTGAATGTATTTTTCACTTTAAGGAGCGGTCAAATTTTTTTAAAGAGGCGAAGCGGGTATTAAAACCAGGGGGGCGTATTATTTTCTCAGACTTCGTATATTTTGCCCCCTTGATGTTTTTCGTCTATTTTGGACTAACAAAACTTGGCGTCTTTCGGAACTGGGGAACAGTAATACCAGCCTCTGAAGCAGGATACAAAATACTGGCCAAAAAATCCAACTTTAGCCCTCCCCACTTTACTAATATAAGCAAAAATACTTACCCCAATTTTTATGTGGTCTTTAAAAGAAAAAATAAACTACTAAAAAGGCTGGCAGAAATTTTGTTCAAATTTTTAGTAAATACCAACCTAGTTAAATACATGATTGTTAACACAGTCGCAAAATAGGCTCCGCATTGAAGACGCGGGAATCAGAGATCTTGAGAGCACAAAAATTATAGGGGCCCAGCAAAAAAAGCTTTAAAGAATTGTTAAAAGTCTTAGAACTACCTCTACTCTCGCATTCAAAAAAAATTTGGCCTCTAACTTTTATTTTGAACTATTAAAAATTACTTCATAATAGGCTTGGCCGAAAATAAGAGTCATGATAAGTTCCAGAAAAAATATGAAATATAGAGTTCTTTAAATATCCTACAAACTACAACAGAATGAGCAGGCACTTATTCGTTTCGAAGTACAGTCAAAATGAAAAAAAAACAAAAGAAAAATACAAATAAAAATAAGTCTAAAAATAATTATTACTTCGGCAGTCTAAAAAAAGAAAAAATTAAGGACACGCCCGTCTATGGTTGGCCAGGACCCTAGAGCAAAACAAGAGTCAATTTCCCAGGTTCTATTTAAAATTCTATTTAAAAAAGAAATTGAACAGATTCAGGAATTTAGTTTCGACTCGGACTTCACTCAAGAAGGTAGATGTATTCTTGGACACGGAGATTTCTTCTTACTTCGTGTTCTTCAATTTGCTACAACCCTAAACTACTTCTCCCAATGGAAAAAAAAATTTCTAGATTTATTAGAAAATGCGAGCGCAGATGACTACGGACTTAAAGTAGATTGGAAAAATGGAATACCCAATCGCTTTACTCTTTACTGCCGGTATTCGACCCTCAACAGAAAAAACTGGACTAACAAAATAGAGAAAAAATTAGCGGCTAGCGTTTGGAAAAAAAAACTCCCCAGTCAGTTTGCAAAGATATTTAAAGCCAGAGATCCATTTTGCCTGGCCATTAGAATAACAAAACATTCACAACCTGTTTTTTCATCCTACATTAATATACATCTGTCTTATAATGACTTCAAAAGAAGCTTGACCAATTTTTTAATTTTTTATCAGTGGCCTGAAAGACTATTTAAGGAAATAATGAAGGATCTTGTAGAGATTATGCCTTTCAATTTTAAGGGATGTATTGGAATTGAATCTAACGGAAAAATACTTAAGATTGACATCGCTGGACCATCAATTGGAAGCATTTCCAAATTCCTTTCCAAAAAAAAGACCACTCCTGAGAAAATTCAATTTTTAGTGAATCAAGCACGCCTGCACAATCAGATTCAATTTAATTATTTTGCCCTCAAGTATAGCGCAGATCATTTTATCTCATGGAAAGCATACCTAGCAATACACGGACTTCGTTCCCCTATATTGCCCAGAGCTGATGGCCAGGAGCAGACCAGAAAAAAAAATTAATCCAGGCCTCCCACCTACCTTTTACTTATCTCCCGCTTGACTCAATTTATTCTTAAAAAGATATGGCGACTCTGTTCCTGGATTTCCAAAACCTAGAATATATACTCTTCGATCAAAATCTAATTCATCAAGAGGCACTCCCGATAATAGAGGATAAGAGTATAAGAAAAAAGCTAAAGTGCCCGTCATCAAACCTAAGTGAATTAGTCTACCCGCTCTCATATGTTTTAAGCTAACCACAATAGAAAGCCCAAAAAACATCGCAGGGGTAAAATAATAGTAATAAAATGTAGTTCTAT
>CAIYTD010000375.1 GCA_903928955.1 Oligoflexia bacterium
AGGAAGCGGATGCAGCAGTGGTTCCTCAATTATAAAATGTTCTATGCGACTACATCCGTAAACCTTCATGATGTCTTTATTGAGCTTTTCTATATATTTCTGCAGCTCTAAGTTTAAATTAGATGATGTATAAAAAATCCTATTTCTCATTTCTGCATAAAATTGCCCCTTCAATGGCTGGCTTATCTCTAGGAGTTGCAGGCCTTGCTGGCAGTACTACAAAACCCCCTATGATTTGCATAATCACAATAAGTTGCATTTAAATCCGGATCATAGCGATGAGCTTTGAAAACCCCGCTCTTTAAGTTATCAATGACTAGATATTTTGGAACCCCTCCAAAAAAATGAAACATCCTATTTTGAGATGCAATAAATTCACATTGCTTTTGCTTCATCGTAAATTCAGCAAAAACATAGTCACTGGATGAACTGACCGCCGAAAAAAGCTGTGTTTTTAAGCTTTTTCCTGATTTGCGATCTGTAATAAATAATCCATTTGTATAATCTACTTCAAAACGGTCCCCTGGCTCGTGCCTCATTCTGATTCGTACTTGCTGTGCTAAGTTTTTAGGTAATCTTCTATTGAGCTCTCGCCAGAACCTTAAATAATGAATCCCTTCAGGAGTATATTCGAATGATAATTGCTTAATAGTGACATACCGGTTAGACAGCTCACTCTTGACTCCATCCCACCGGATCAATTCACTCCAAGTCCTGGTTTCTGGCAAATGAATTTCATTCGCTACAATTGAGTCCCTATTTTTCAAAATCCCTTTAACCGTATTTTTTGAAATCCCAAGAATTTGGGCAATCTTTCTTATGCTGTGACCTAGATCTTTCAACTTAAGTACTTCACATTTCATCTCGGTGCTCTTTCTCTTGCCAATCATCTTTTGCGCTCCTTTGATGATTGACTCTATGCCAGAAGGCACCTCAATACCCGACTCAAATTAGTGGGTCAATTCACTGAAATCAGAGGTGGGTCAACTTAATGAAATCGAGGGGGTCAGCTCAGCTGAAATCGACCATGAGTCAAGCTTGCCGTTAATTTTTCCGCATTAAACTCTCGATGTGACCTAAATCGCTTAAGTCAGGCGCCCTTTGAACAGTCCTTTAATTTTTTTCAACTTTGTTTTAAAGACTATTTGCAAAAATCTTTAAAAAAGTTGTTCATAAATTTAAGAATTTCATTTGTAAATAGTTGTTTTCGATATTGAACGATAGATATCAAATGAGCATATATTAAAAAACACAGTTAGGCGATATCCTGATTTCTAGCATTGACTCTTTTATACACCAATGTGCGCTTAGAGAGCCAATGGGAGGCCCCAGAATGAAACAGGTTAACGCGAATTGGTCGATCGGTCTATTTAATATCGAACTATTATAACGACTTTTTTTATGATGGGATTCGAAATTATGGTAAATTTCTTTTAGTGATTGATTTTAAGAAACTAAAGCGAATTCTGTTTAAAAAGATGGAAATAACTCTATTTAACAAGGCTATAGCTATCGAATTTGGTTGTCACGGACTATTATTGATATCGAGCAGACAGATGAAATAGTATAAGTAGCCATTCATCTAGTCTTAAAAATCTTTTCATCAGGATAGGCATGCTAAGTAGAAAAAAAATATTCTCCGCTTTAAGTGATAAGGGCTTAGAGTAGCGAAAGATAGTAAGGGAGTTATCCCTGCACAAGAGGTGTAAACCGTTTTAAGTAGGGGAGGGCATGAATGGAGCGCAGCTTGATATGAATGCCAAAGTTTCTCGCGATCATTTCCCTACCAATCTAAAAAGGGTGATATTGCTGAGCCTTCCGGAATCTATAAATAAATGGCTTAGTCAAACTTTGGTTTCAGCGCAGATTCTAATGTTTTGGCGTCATCTAGCTGACCGAATGGGTTTTTCTTTTCAGGTGATTGAGGTTTTCCCTCAAGACCTTGCTTTGTATTTAAGTATTTTGAAGTATGCTGATTTGTTTGTTTTTAATTGGAATGGTCCTATTTATTTAAAAATTTTACGTGGAGATCTAGGATTAGATATTCCTTCTATTTTATATTTAGCAGGAGAGGGCAGCCGAGCTTTTGCTTATAGTGGGGAGAGTGTGGAATTTTTGAGGCAATCAGATCGATTTATCTGTGTTTCTAGCTCAGAAAAAAAAACTCTTCGGCTTTGCTTTGACTCAGCCATTTCTCTCGTTAGTCCTTATCCATTTTTCAATTATTTAGAACAAAGGAATAAATCTCTTATTTCGTTTAGATGTTCAAAGGTAAGAATCTTATATATTGGAAGGTATTCTGAACAAAAAAATCTACATACACTTATTTGGGCCCTTAAGATATTGGTCGAACGTTCTCCTGAACTACTTATTCAGGTGGATTTTTTTGGATCTCAGGATGATTTGGGTAGTCCAAATATGTCCTTAATATTTAAGAATTACGAGGATTATCTTAAAAACCTCGTTCTTTCGTTTCATTTGGAAAAACTGGTTCATTGGCATGGTTTTGTAAAAAACACAATTTTGAGGCAGTTCATTCAAGCTTCTCCTCATATTTTAGTTGCGCCAAGTCTCTATTCTGAAGAGTGTTTTGGTTTAGCGCCATTTGATTCTTTAATCTCGGGAAATTATGCAGTCCTAACAGATTGGGGGGGGTATTCTGATCTTGCAAAACAATTTCGAGCTCAAGTTAAATTAGTGAAAGTTTATGGATTAAAAAACGGACCTTTTATTTCTCCGTTTGAGTTGGCTGAGCAGGTAGAAAGACAGGTTAAGCTTTTTTTAGCTGTTAAAAGAAAAGTTGCTGGTATTCCTGATTACTATAAAATTTCTACTCTTGAGAAACAGATCGTTAATTTTTTAAAGCTTAAAGTATTGAAAAGTCAAAAATCAATTAAACTAAAAAAAACAAAATGGTTTAATTTAGTTCAACAACAAATTAAAAGGCTTAATTCAGATCAAATAAATGCCATGGCAAATTTGAGGTTAAGAATATTTCATGGGTATGATGATAAATTAGCATGTCAATCTTTTTTAAAATATGGAATGAAGCCACGGAAAGTACCCTTCAGAGGTCAGCTCCAGAAGGGGTTTGCTGCATGGTTGGCTCCTTGGGTTTATGTGGGTAAAAATAAAATTCAGATTAAAGATCCGCATAGGGGTAAGCTGGAGATTGATGTTAAGG
>CAIYTD010000376.1 GCA_903928955.1 Oligoflexia bacterium
GATCCAATGATTACTCATACAATGGCTATACAAGATATTAATAGAGCTTTTGACTTAATGCTTTCGGGAAAAAGTATTCGGAGTGTTATTCATTTTTGAGTCGCCGAACATATCTGAGAACTCCCTCTTCGAGAGGCGTAAAGGCTTGTAAATATCCTTGTTTACGTAAACGATCCATTTTGGCTTCTGTAAAATACTGGTATTGATCACGGATTTTTAGGGGGGTATCTATATAGAAAATATTTTCTGGTTTACCTAATGCTTGAAAAACAGACTGTGTTAGTTTTAAAAATGTTCTTGCTTGACCTGTGCCTAGGTTGTAAATGCCTCGTAAAATAGGTTTTTCAATTGCAAAATGAAGGACTTCAATCACATCATCAATGAAAATAAAATCACGCTTTTGAAATCCATCTGGAATATCTGGGCGATGGCTCTTAAAAAGGGTGGCTTTATTTAATTCCTGAATTTGATTAAAAGACTGAAAAACGACGCTAGACATAAATCCTTTATGACGTTCTCCAAAACCATAAACATTAAAAAATTTAAAGCCACACCAATGAGGCGGTTGATTGTGGTTTTTCTCTTGCTTGAGTGCCCATAAATCAAATTTGTGTTTAGATTCTCCATAGAGATTTAGGGGAGAGAGTTTTGCGATCTCGTTTTCATCATCATCGTATCCTAAGATCCCATCACCATAAGTAGCTGCACTACTTGCGTAGACGAATGGAATTTTTTCAGCAGAGGCATAGTCCCAAAGTGCTTGAGAGTAGTGGAGATTGAGGCGTTGAAGTAGTTCTTCATTGGTTTCACGGGTATCAGTGATTGCCCCGAGATGCACGATTCCTTGCAGTTGGGGGCGCTGGGACTGTAACCAGCCCATTAATTGATCGCGGTCAAGGATTTGATCGTGCCGAACGGTTTGATGTTCTGTTCTTTCTAAAAAATGCTTTTTAGAGTCGACAGAGATGACTCGAATATTGCGTTGATTGCAGGAATCCACAAAACTTGAACCAATAAAACCTGCAGCACCTGTTACTAAATATGTACTGGCTTTTGATTGAGACATAAGAGTTTCTTACCTTTTTTTGTATTAATAGTATACTCGCTCAAGAAAGGATGTGCGAAAACAAAAAAGATGTCTTTTTTGAACTGGGCAAATGCGAATATTCTATACGAAGCTTCCTACCCAAGTCCGCGTATGACTCTGCTTTCTTTGAAGCTGGCTCAAGGTGAATTGCAAATTCTTCAATTGTATTTAGCTGAAGTCTATATGGACGAAGAGAGAGAGTTTCGAATGTTACTTTCAGATGAATGGACCGTATTCTGGAAGCGGAGAGAGGGTGAGAATAGACTGTTGGTTTCGCACCCTGAGGC
Organism: Oligoflexia bacterium; assembly: GCA_903928955.1. GTDB lineage: Bacteria > Bdellovibrionota > UBA1018 > UBA1018 > UBA1018 > CAIYTD01. The sequence goes on from CAIYTD010000376.1 coordinate 1,375, forward strand.
TCAGGAGTGGGTAGCGACTATTGCCCTGGAGACTGATTTTGGTAAAAAATTCATTTCCTCACTGGCCGATTTGAAGTTAGGACAGTCTTTCATCATAGGTCAAAATAGGACAGGAACATTCAGTAACTTGGAATTGATGATCACATGGGTGTCAGCTAATCGCTGACGAGTACAGGCCTTGTCAGGGAGTTAGACATGCAACGAACGATTTTTTCTCAACGGTATTTTACATTTCCAGATGCTGTTATTTTAGGATTATTAGCAATAATCCTCTATGGGGTAGTTGCTATTGGTAGAGAGGGACGGGCAGATTTTCATCCTATTACTCAGATTGATTTATCTGTTTCTGCACTTCCCTATTATACCCTTTTATCTGGTATCAGGGGAGCAGTTGCTTATATCATTTCCTTAGGATTTACGCTCATTGTGGGCTACGCAGCTGCCAAGTCTCGGGCTGCCGAAAAAGTCATTATTCCACTATTGGATATTTTGCAGAGCATTCCTGTTTTAGGCTTCCTTCCTGGCCTTCTTTTAGGGCTAGTTGCGGTTTTTCCTGATACAAACACAGGACTTGAGTTGGCCGCAATCATCATGATTTTCACTGGGCAAGTTTGGAATCTTACTTTTAGTTATTATTCTTCACTCAAGTCTATCCCTTTGGATTTACAAGAAGCATCTACCGTGATGGGTTTAGGGTGGAAAGAAAAGCTGATTAAACTGGAATTACCCTTTTCTGGAGTCAATCTCGTGTGGAATAGCCTTTTATCGATGGCAGGCGGTTGGTTTTTTCTCATTCCATGTGAGGCAATGACACTGGGGGACCGAGAATACCGATTGCCTGGTATCGGGGCTTATATGGATGTTGCAGTTAAGCAAGGTGATGTTCAGGCGATTGTCTCTGCAGTGATTGCTATGGTCCTATTGATCGTGATCATGGATTTTTTTATTTGGCGCCCTATTTTATCGTGGGTACAGAAATTTAGATTAGAACAAAGCACGAGCTCGCAAGTTTCTGAGCCTTTGATGCAACTTTGGATCAGAGAATCAAAAATAGTTCGGGCCATTAAAATATTTTATCGTCACTCTATGCTTAAAAATCGGAATAAATTTTCCCATTTAAAACGGAAAGAGTCCTCTTTTTTTCGAGTAACACGAACGAAAAATGAACGCGGTAGAAAGATTCGATCGGATCGCTGGATTCGGCTGGTGGAAGCGATCTTAGTGGTTTCAGTTATTCTTTTGGGAGGATATGGCGTTTTTAAGCTTTTTACTCTACTGCGCCAGGTGACTTTCGTGACTTGGCTAATGCTATTAAGAAATACATTTTGGACTTTTATTCGGGTATTTCTTGCACTTCTGATCAGCACACTATGGGCAGTCCCTGTTGGTATTTGGATTGGAACTTCTCCCAAACGCATTCGCTTCGCACAACCTATTATTCAGGTTCTGGCTTCGTTCCCAGCGCCCATGCTCTATCCTATTGCTTTAGGGGCATTCTTTGCGCTTAAAATGAGTTTTGATTGGGCTGCAATGTTTTTGATGTTATTGGGAGTTCAATGGTATGTGCTCTTTAATGTTTTAGCGGGTGCATTAAGAATTCCTTTAGAGCTGAATTATGCTCTTGCATTGATGAAAGCTTCTCGCTGGGATCGGTGGAAAACTCTTTATCTTCCGAGTGTTTTTCCTGCATTGGTAACAGGTTGGGTAACTGCAGCCGGAGGCGCTTGGAATGCGAGCGTTGTTGCGGAATATATTTTTTTTCGAGGATCGATCCTCAAAACAGGTGGCCTAGGGGCTACATTGAGTGTGGCGACGGCCAGTGGTGATTTCACTCTTTTTGCGGCAAGTTTGACTTTGATGGTAGTATTTGTCATTTTTCTCAATCGCTTTGTTTGGGCAAGAATTTATCATCTCGCTCAGACCCGCTTTAGAATGGATGCATGAGAGGTGGAATAGTGATGTTAGGTCAAAAAAGTTTATTAATTGAATTAAAAAATGTCTCTAAAGTTTTTACCTTGGAATCGGGAACAACCCTTAAAGTTCTAGATGGGGTGAACCTCTCTGTCGGTGAGGACGAGGTAGTTGCTTTATTGGGCCCGTCCGGCTCAGGAAAATCTACATGTTTGCGCATTATGAGTGGGTTAATCGAGCCCACGCAGGGGGAGGTTTTGGCTCGAGGGTTGCCGCTGAGTGGAACAAATTTAGATGTGGCGCTTGTTTTTCAGTCTTTTGCCCTTTTTCCTTGGGAGACTGTTTATCAAAATATTGCGCTTGCCCTTAAGCCGTTGCATTTGTCTGTTTCTGAAGTCAAAGCAAGAACTAAAAAAGCAATTGACCTAGTGGGATTAGAAGGGTTTGAAGAAGCTTATCCTCGAGAACTCTCAGGAGGCATGAAACAACGCGTAGGAATTGCGCGGGCGCTAGTCATGGATCGTCCGAGTATTTTTTTAGATGAACCCTTTAGTGCACTGGATGTTTTAACTGCTGATACTTTGCGTACTGAAATGGTAAAAATTTTTTTGGATAAAAAAACGTCTACTCGGTCGATGGTTCTAGTAACTCATAATATTCAAGAAGCTGTATTTATGGCTAAACGGATTATGGTTATGGGGATTAATCCGGGACATATTCGTCGAGAAATTTTGAATGATTTGTCTTATCCTAGAGATGAGCAATCGCCTGCTTTTAGAAGAATGGTTTCCCAGATTCATGCTTTAATTACCGAAACTCTCATGCCCGATACTCCAACTGGATCGACTTTGTCCCTTCTTCCCAAGCAGATTCCTAAAGAGCCTCCTATTGAGACGTTGCCTAATGTTCAAATTGTGGAAATGATTGGATTGCTCGAAGCCGTAGCAGATCAAGGGGGCACTGCTGATATTTTTGAATTAGCTCATGGCACAGGAAAAGATTTTGGGAGAACTCTTTATTTAGTGAAAGCGGCCGAATTATTGGAGTTGGTAGATACACCTAAGCAAAATGTTGTTTTAACAGATTTGGGGAGGCACTTCGTTGCTGGAGATATCAATGTCCGTAAGCGGATGCTTCATGAATTATTCGGTGCGCTTCGCATTGTACAGATGACCTCAAATCTTTTGCGTAAGGATGAGCATTTTAGGTTGCCAGTGGAGGCATTGACAGAAAGAGTAGGCGAGTGGCTGCCTACTGAGAATCCGCATTTAATCGTGGATGCATTAGTATCCTGGGGAAGATTTGCTGAGTACTTTGGATATAATGACGATACTAAAGAAGTTTATTTAGATATTGGACAAGAAACTACCTAGGGTGAATTTTAC
>CAIYTD010000377.1 GCA_903928955.1 Oligoflexia bacterium
CATCCAATGAAATTCCAAGTGTTTCTGAATTAATAATTCTAAGATTCATTCGATGCAATTTTGCATCCTCTACTATCTGATTTAATTGACGATTTTCTAAAGGAATACTTAAAGTATCAAAAAAAATGTGACTCCCGATATTATATCCAAATCGAATAAGTCCAGCCTTTAAAATTGAAGTAAACCTATAGATTTTTTCAGCAATCTGACGAATTCCACTTGGACCGTGATAAACAGCATACATAGAAGAAATCACAGCCAAAAGTACTTGAGCAGTACAAATATTACTGGTCGCCTTATCTCTACGAATATGCTGTTCGCGAGTTTGAAGAGCTAAACGAATTGCAGGGTTACCATCGAGATCCTGAGACATACCTACAATTCTTCCCGGAATCTGCCTTTTAAATTCTTCTTTTGTTGTAAAAAATGCAGCATGAGGCCCGCCATACCCAAGAGGAACACCAAACCTCTGAGTATTGCCCACAACAATGTCGGCACCCCACTCTCCCGGAGGCTTCAACAAAGCAAGACTCAACAAATCAGCTGCAACTACTGCCAACGCTCCGCAAGAGTGCGCGCGGGCGATAAATTCTTCGTAAGGATAAACGATACCATCAGTTGCTGGATATTGAAGAAGTACCCCAAAAAGAGGGACCTTCCAATCTAATTTCTGATGATCCCCAATGATGAGCTGAATTCCCAAAGGTTCTGCACGAGTACGAATGATTGCGATTGTTTGGGGATGGCAGGATTCAGAAACAAAAAATGCTTTCCCTGGATCTCTGCCTCGTATTGCGAAGCACATAGTCATTGCCTCTGCAGCTGCAGTTCCCTCATCCAGAAGCGAAGCATTAGCAATAGGCAAACCAGTAAAGTCAATCATCATTGTCTGAAAATTCAAGAGCGCTTCCAACCTGCCCTGAGCAATTTCTGCCTGATAGGGGGTGTATTGGGTGTACCACCCCGGATTTTCCAATATATTTCTCTGAACCACTGGAGGGGTAATGCAATCTGAATAACCCATACCGATAAAGGATCGAAAAACTTGATTTTTTGAGGCTATTAACCGCAGATCCTGGATCGCATCCCATTCACTCCGGGGAGGACTGAGCTTTAATTTTTCCGTCATTCGAATTTGCTTTGGGACCACTAATGATACAAGTTCTTCAAGTGAAGAAAGATTCATTTCTTTTAACATTTGAGACAGGTCGTTGGATCGAGGACCGATATGGCGATAAGGAAATAATCCAGTACAATCTAACAGGCTCGTTTCATTTATTATCATCCATCTGATTCATAGCAATTGTTTTAAATAAAAAAAAGCCTTGACGCATTTTCTTAGAAAGTTCCTTGAGATCTGTAGCCCGCTAAGGGTATGTTGTGCCGTGACATCGTCTTAATTAATGAGGAGTATTTTAGTTCAAATGCAAAACAGGCCCTTGAGTACGCAAACAATTCCTTCCCCATCGCGTTCAGCCTCCCAAGTCCCATCGGCCCCGCAAGATCAGCTGGCGCGAATTTTTAATACCGTTTTGGTTTCTACGCGAAGTAAGAAAAAGCGTGATTTCACGGGGGAATTAAGTGCACTTTCCGAGACTTCTGCATTTAAGACGATTTTAAATTCTATTCGACAACTTTCTCAAATCCATGGGATAAATGAACGTCAAGCAGCAGAAGAGGTGATCCAGACCTTTCGCAAAATGGATGAAATTTGGGGCGAGTACGTATTTCGAGAGGGGCTAGATAAACTCCGAGGCTCAAGAAAATAGGTTTCTGTACTCTATAAATAAAATACTATTCTAATCAGAATTCTACATCCAGCTACGTTTTTAGAATAAAATCCCAAGGAATTTTAATTTCTTGATTCATATCAACTATTCCTTTTGGCGGATTAGGAAATGGACCTGCTTTATTGAAAGCTGCAATAGCTGCATCATCCAGTTCACTCGTTCCAGACTGGCTGACCATTTGGACGCGAACAATTTCACCACTCTGATTCAGCACAACCAGGATCCGAGTGATGTGATCCATATCACTTTGTAATTGTCGGCCTGCGTTATAGTACGCTATGAGCTTAGTTCGCAATAAAGGTACCCAAGCCCTATCCAACCGCTCACGAATTCTCTGAAAGTACCCATAAAAAAGATACTCCTTTGTATTTAATGCGGTTTGGTTAGATTCAGTTATGCCATGAATGTAATCTTCTGGACGAGTTCCAGGAGTCGCCCATTCATGCGAATCGGGGGAGTTCCTCTCAGTTCTAGGCAAGATAGAAACTCCTAATTTACTTAGTTTCAACGGAACGGGCTTAGATTCCATAGAAGAGCGTTTTGAAGGGGCTGGAGAACTGATTTTTTTTCCAGCTGTTTCGCGGCGAACTATTTGGTTTTGCCATCCCAAAAACGAATTTTTTTCGGGAACATTTACCCTCTCTCCTAAAGATGTTTGAACGATTCGCTTTGTTTTAGTCTCTTCTTCTTTATTTTTACTCTCTACAGACGAGTCAATCTCAATCCAAGTGAGTGTTTTGGATGAATTTGAATTCCTTTGCTGATGCCTAAGTAAGCCCCAAACAAATAGAATTAGAATATGAAGCAAAATTGAAAAAAATACTGAGCGACGCAGATCCCTTCTCCTGATATATTTTATAGAATTTCTATATGAAATATCGGAATTATTCTTTATCTTCTTTAAAAAATTCATCCTGCGTCTCAGGATGAGCATCACTTCTGTCACTTGCTTCAGTAGGTTGCGTTCCATCTATAAATGCTTCTTTTATAGATGAAGAGGAGCTGGGACTGAGTAACTTTCCGGTATTTGGATCAATATCAGCAAATGCAATCCCAGGAGGAGCAATAAAATCGGAGTCTGGATACGCCTTTACTGCTTCTCGCATAAAATTCAACCAAATAGGAAGTGCTGTTCGTGCGCCTGTCTCTCCAGGTCCGATTGATTTCTGACTATCAAAACCGACCCAAACCCCCGTTACCACGGTAGGAGTAAAGCCCATAAACCAGCCGTCCACAGACTCATTTGTGGTCCCTGTTTTTCCTGCAGCAGAACGACCTAGATTTTTTGCCTCTCTACCCGTTCCAAATGTAACAACCTCTTTCATCAAATGAGTCATTACAAATGAGACACGAGGATCCAGAACCTGATCAGGATCTTCAGATAAAGGATATTCAGGAAATACAACCTTTTTAGCATCATCTGGAATAGCAGAAACTGAAACAATAGGACTAGGACTAGGACTAGGTGATGGCAGAACTGAAGAAATATTCTTTAGATTGAGGCCTTCTAATTCCTTTCCATCCCGGTCAAGAATTTTCGAATGAAAAATAGGAGTTATCTTCCTTCCCAGCCGAGGAAAGAGTGCATACACTCGCGTAAGATCTATCAGACTAATAGAGCCACTTCCTAGGGCAATAGATAGATCCTCATTCATGCGGCCTGTCATACCCAGCCTTCTTGCATATTTTATTAAATAAGGGACCTGAACTGCCTGCACAATTTTTACAGTAGGAATATTTCTAGACTTAATAAGAGCTTGGCGAAAAGTCGTATCACCATAAAATTTTGACTCAAAGTTATTTGGCTTCCAAGTTGCTAATCCATCTGAATCTTTAAAGATAATAGGAGCATCGAGTATAATCGAAGCAGGCGTAAAACCTTTTTCTAAAGCAGAAGCATAAATAATCGGTTTAAATGCTGAACCAGGCTGGCGCTGCGCTTGAATTGCTCGATTAAATTCCGACACATTAAAGTCATACCCACCGACCATTCCAAGTACATTTCCAGTTTGTACGTCCATTGAGAAAAGAGCACCTTGAATAAGCGGTTCCTGTTCTAGTTCTACGCGTACGTCCTGAGATAGAGTATCCAGGAGATGCGCGGTTGAATTGCTAGTGGGGGCCGAAAGCTTAACCAGAATCACGTCACCCTTTTTAAAGGTCTTAGAAGGTAATGTAGGCTCTGGTCTGAACGCCTGCAAATTAGACTCCTCCTTGATTGGGCGAGCCCATTTCATACCCTCTATAGGTAATTCTCCCCGAACAGCACCTATCATAACCCGAGCAACGCGCTTTTTATTATCAAAACCGGTAACAACAGCCTGGTAGGATATTCCAATTTCTAATAAATCAGTATCGGATTGTATTCCAGCAAAACGCATGGCTGCAATGGGATCTATTCGACCATCTGGTAAAAAAAGCTGATATTGAATTTTTTTTTCAATGAGTTTTAATCGCAATTCTTCTAAAAAACTCTCAATTTCTTCCGTGGTTTTGAGATGCTGAAGTGGACCTCGATAACCTATTCTTTTATCCACAGCTAATAAACCATCTCGTAAACTTTTATTTGCGACCTGAGCAAGCGCTGGATTTAAAGGAACTAAAACCGTCATCCCTTCTTCATATACAGCTTTTTCTCCGAATTTCTCGACAAGGTATTTTCGAATATACTCTACGAAATAGGGCGCAAATTTTCCATTCAAATCCTCACTTTGGAATATTTTAAGAGGTTCAGCCGCCGCTGCTGTCATTTGATTAGACGTAATATATCTATTTTCAAGCATCCTGCGAAGAACGTAGAGTTGTCGCTCTTTGGTTTTTTTTGGATTGAGGAGGGGACTATATTTACCGGGAGCTTGAGGCATCCCGGCCAACAAAGCGGCTTCAGCCAATCCGATATCAGAAACATCCTTTCGAAAGTAGGTTCGACTTGCTGCTTGGACTCCATAGGCGCCATGCCCAAGATAAATCTGATTCAAATAAAGATACAAAATTTGTTGTTTAGTTAAATTTCTTTCAATTCGGCTTGCTAATATGATCTCCTTTATTTTTCGATCAAAACTCCGCTCTGGAGTAAGCAAAAGAGATTTTGCAACCTGCTGTGTTATTGTGCTCCCCCCCTGAACAACATGGCCAGCTTTAAAATTAGCTATTCCAGCTCGAATGATACTGAAAACATTAATTCCCTGGTGTTCAAAGAAACGATCATCTTCCGCAGAAATAAAAGCCTTTACTAAGTTGTCAGGAACTTTATCATAAGGAATTAAATATCTTCTTTCTTTAAAAAATTCCCCAATCTCAGAAGTCTCATTACCATTCTGGGCTAGGATTCGAGTCACTCCCAATGGGCGATAGTCTGCAACACTAATGATTTGTGGCAAGTCTTTAGAAAAATGCCAATATACTGTACCAAGAAGCGCCAATACCGAAACAACTCCACAAACAGTTAAAAGAAAAATGCTTTTAAACACCCAACGTACAGTTTTAGTTTGAGAAGACTTTGCTCCCAAATCATCAGGGAAACCCTTATTCACAGTTGAGCACTCCTTTAGTTTAAATCTCGTTCTTTAATGCCCACTAAGCGGCGAATCTCAGGTAAATGGATCATCAAAGCGCGCTTTCCTTGAAATACAGCCTCTGTTTTTTTATGAAAATCTAAAGGACCCATTCCTCTTAAATCAGGCCGAATAATAAGATCTGCAAACTTAAGTTCATCCTGAACCTTTGCTTCTTCCGCCTCACTTAGCACATCAATTACTACAACTGGGCCAATCCCAAGCATCTTCGCCTCATTTACCAAAAAAGGACGAATATCAGCAGCAGAAATAGCCTGAGTGTTACCATCCCAATTACTAGGTAAAAACAGTTCTGGCGCTGCAAGGGCTCCCCTTAAAATTTTCACTGCATTCCCCCCACTTAAGATCATTGAAGTTCCTGAATCTTTTAGGTGTATTACAATATTAATAGGTATTTTGAATTCCTGAATATCTTTATTTTTGAAAACTTCCTTCAGCTGAGTCTCTAATTTATCACCACTTGAAGGAACAACCCCAGCAGTAGAAAAAAACGTACTTTTCTGTCGAAAAATATTCTCTTTAAATCTCAGCAGCCCCCACTCGAACTGATTAGAATTTGCACTCATGGCATAGAGTGCGCCCATCAAACTCCCCATTTCCGTGCCAAAAATTGCCCCAATAGGTATCTTTGCGTCATTTAAGGCTCGCAAAACTCCCGCATAAGAAAAACCGCGTGCAAGACCAGGACCTAAAACTAAAACAAGAGGATGTATTTGCACAGGACTAGGACCAAAAGGCAAGCTTTCTATCGGTGGAGGTGGACCAAACAACTCTGGTGGGCCCATGCTTTCAGGCTGAATCAGGTTTCGCTCTGAGCGAGAAAGCGAGGCCATTTTTTTTGACGTGGCACAGCCTGAACTCAGGAGATGAATCATCAAAAAAAACAGAAGAAAAAAACATTTTAAAAATTTCACTTGAGCTTCCAATGAGCAAGAAACTCCCTATTTCCTTGCGTTCCCAGTACCGGACATTCTATCAAGCCTAACTGAACCAAGCCAAGAGATTCTCCAAAACAGGTAACACGCTCCACTGACTCCTTTCGATCGATATCCGAAGTGATGATTCCTCCTTTGCCCACTTTATCTTTACCTACCTCAAACTGAGGCTTAATGAGAGTAATCCAGTCTGTTTCTGCTCCAGAAAACTGAACCATCGCGGGCAGAATTTTATCGAGAGAAATAAAAGACACATCCATCACGATCAGGCCCACTTTCTCCCCCACTTCTTCAAAGCAAAGATAGCGGGCATTTGTTTTTTCTTTAACGATCACTCTAGAATCGCTTCGTATCTTCCAATCCAGCTGACTATGACCCACATCAATGGCATGAACTCTTATAGCCCCGCGCAATAGAAGCACATGGGTAAATCCCCCGGTAGAAGCTCCAATATCGAGAGCGACCCTACCTGATACTTCTAATTTAAAATGATCTAAAGCTGCCTGAAGCTTCAAACCTCCTCGAGAAACAAAGGGATGATCTTCCCCTCGTATGCGAATTACCCCTTGCTCTTCAATAAAATGGCCAGGTTTAGTTTGGGGTTTATCATTCACTAGAACTTTTCCAGCTAAAATCAGTCTTTGAGCTCGCTCACGCGTAGAAGCTAGACCTTTTTCTACTAAAAGTTGATCCATTCTTTTTTTTACCATGTAGTGGAGATATCAAGTGGACGAGCGGTGGTTAGAAAATGGCTGTAAATCAGCTTGCGCTTCGGTACTAGAAGATTTCATTAAAATCTCTACCCTTTGTTCTGCAACATTAAGATAGCCTTGGCACATGCGAGTCAAACGCACGCCCTCTTCAAACTGCTGAAGAGACTCCTCTAAGCTCAACTCCCCGCTCTCTAACTTTTTTACAGCAATTTGTAATTGTCCGAGAGCAGTCTCAAAACTAGGCTGATCTGATCCCGATATTTTTTCAGTACTCATATAGATGGTACTTGTATCACTCTTAACGAAACCTGAAAATAAAAAGTAGAGGGAACGCTTCCTAGCATTCCCTCTCCCCCCAATATCCCCCA
>CAIYTD010000378.1 GCA_903928955.1 Oligoflexia bacterium
ATTAAGAAGATTAGAGTTTCTTTGCATCGGGATTTTAGAGAATATCAGAATGTTCATGTAAACGATCGCCGTGGTACTACAGTGATCATTAATTTCTGGATCGAATTTAAGATTGTGGATCCAGAAAAAGCATTATTTTACGTAGAGAACTGGGAGGATTCTTTGCGAGGGCTTGTAACTCATTCAGGAACCTCTATTCTTTGTACTCAAGAATTTAAGCAGATACTCAGTAATCGAAACGAGTTAGGCGTTATTTTGAAATCTGATATTCAGGCTGAAACAGAGAGGTGGGGGCTTGAAGTCGAAGTTGTGATGATTAAAAAAATAAGTCTCCTTCCTGAAGTGTCCAGGCAGATGTTTACTACCGTTGCAGCAAAATTAGATCGCTTTAAAGCATCTTTTGAGGAAGAGGGCAGACTGCGTGTGGCGCGCCTTGAGGCAGAAGTAAGTGCTAAAGTTGCTTCTCTGGTGGCAAAAGCTAAGGGACAGTACCCATCAGCAGTGGGTCGGGCATACTCTGAGCTAAAAAATAAGCCACAGGTTTTGAGAGCATATGAAGAACTTTATGAGCTTTCTGTTATTAGGCCCAATACAACTGTTTCGTTTCAAGGATTTGGAAAAAATGAGATGAGAGAATTAGAGGTAGCTATGTTACCCATTTCTTCATATAAAAATCATTCACCAGTATCTGATAGTGTATCGACGAGCGAGGAACTGCAGGAGAACGAATAGTCCGTTTTTCATGCGATCTGTTTAAAAGGATCATAAACTGGATATGAGCTATCGAGTATAATGGAAGTTCTCCCTTAAATAGGCATCTGGGAATACTTCCAGCGGGCACAGACATCGCACCGATTGCAGCAGATATTTGGGCTGTGATGGTCAAAATAGCGTTTCAGCCCAACGAGTCTGCACTGAGAAGAGCTGAGAAAATTTCTCAGCTCTTGAAGTGCGTTTCGCCTTTTTTTTGAATTTTTGATTGTCCATTCTAAAAGTTGAAAGTCTTCTGGATCCCAGAGTACTAAGGCATTAGAGATTTCATGAGTATTTCGGCCGACTCTGCCAATGGTTTGAACGAGCGAAAGGAGGGAGAGAGGTGCTTGCCAAACGCCTACATATTTCAAATGGGGATAATCCATTCCCATTCCAAATGCAGAAGTGGCAACCACGATATCTGGAATTTTTTCTCTCACTAACGATTCTATGTTTTTTCTTTCTTCGGAAGACATCCCTCCATGGTAGGCTATGACTTTCTTTCTAGTGGATTGGAGAAGGCGTGAGATTCTCAAAGTTGCTTCGCGAGTAGGGACAAAAATAATTCCAGGACCGGTTTGTTTTTGAATCCAATTTAAAAGTACACTAGCACGATCAGAATAGGAGACTTGCATAATCATGAGATTGAGGCCGAGAGGCAAGTCAAAATGTCCCATTTCTACTAAAGTATTGGGAAGAATTTCTCGTAGTTTTAAGCGGGCATCAAAGGGAAGCGTTGCTGTAAGCCAGAGGCTACGCTGGATTTTATAGTCTTTAAGAAGGTTAGGAATAAAGGAAAAGGCTGGCCTAAAATTTTCTCCCCATTCCCATAAACAGTGGCATTCATCTACGACTAGGAAATTAGGTTTCCATTTTCTGAGGTAGGATTCTGTCGAGTGATTGAGAAGCATTTCTGGACTGATGATCCATGCTCCAGTCTGAGATAGAGGCGGTTTTTGGGCTGCTCCCCCAGCGCCTAATGCCACTGGAATGGAAAGTCGCTTGAGTTTTTCGTATTGTTGTCGTGCTAGGGCAACTAGAGGTGTGACTAAAAGTGTTCTTGTAGAAAGCTGAGAAGCAGCTGTTTCATAAATGAGGCTTTTTCCCATTCCTGTGGGTGCGATGCAAAGAACGTGATTTCTAGAAAGTTCGGAATTTCCCAAAGCTAAAAGGGCATTTTTTTGAAATGGTCTGAGCTCCATCATGAGGGAGCTCAAGAATGCGAAAGTTATGCCAGCCTTCAAATTTTTTCATGAGTCCGAAAGCGAAAATAGACTAAGCCACCTATTCCGCCAATGAATAGATTGGACAGAGCAAGAAGACTAAAAATATCTGCACCTCTTTCAGAGCCGATGAGATGGAAAAAGTAAAAAAAGGCGATATTTCCAGTTCCCATCCCTGCAGGCGCGACAGGGATTGCCGTAACTAAGAGGCCTAAGGGAAACACAATATAAAGAGGAAGGAGAGAGAGATGAGATTCTCCTAATGCTTGAGCAAAATTGAGGCAGCACCATCCGACAGTCAGATGGACTAAAATGGAGATTGCTAAGACTTTAATGACTGTTTTGCGGTGGTGATGGTAATGTCTAATTCCTTCATAAATTCGAGTTAAAGAGCCCGTTTTTGCAAAGCGCTTTTCAATCTTTTTTAAAATTTGAAGGACGGGGTCATGGTGTTCCTGGATTAAAAAAAGATAGCCATAGAAAAAGAGGACTGCTGTTGCTGCTATTAAAATAAGGACTCGAACAGCATTCAGTAGAGGAGAATGCAAATAGGAACGAAATCCAATGGCAAGTGCTCCTCCTGAGACGAGTACAAGTGCTGAGACACCTGCAAGTCGGTCAAATAAGATGCTTCCTAGGGCACGACCCCTCTGTCCTTGCAGTTCTTTTCCTATATAAAATGCCTTAATAAAATCTCCGCTGACGGCACCTGGAAGTGCAATATTAAAAAAATTTCCAATCATACTGAGTTGAAATACCCTACTCCAAGAAAGTCGGATGTTTTGGGCTTCGAGTAACCGCTGCCTATCCTTCGTTAGAGTCACTTGTAAATTGTTGGAAATGAGACCTTTTGAGCGCTTTTGGCGCTCAGCTTGTTC
>CAIYTD010000379.1 GCA_903928955.1 Oligoflexia bacterium
ACTCTTTGGATTGTTCCTCACCGGATTGATTCTAAAAATATCCAATTGATACAGCGATTTTTGATTTCAAAAGGAATCTATTCAGTGAGAACCTCGAGCGATGTGGTTTCTGCTGAAGAAATCAACCTTTTTCAGTCTCCTTGCTTGGTCGTGGATGAGGTTGGATTTTTATCCGAACTTTATGCTTCAGGAGATGGAGCTTTTATCGGAGGTGGCTTCGGTCCTGGCATTCATTCTACGATTGAACCGGCCTTGCATGGAATTCCAATTGCCTGTGGACCTCAAGGAGTGGATCAGTTTTCAGAGGTCACTGAGCTCGTAAGTACAGGTCAACTCGAAGTTTTAAGGACCCAGAAGGAGCTTTTATCTTGGGTCCATACGATGAGTTCTGTTTCCGAGGTCCAGAAGCAACAGTGGGTGCTCGATTTCAAAATGCGTTTGGGAGCAACTCAAAAAATTCTAACTAACATCGAGAATTTAATATGACTGATCAAAATAAACTATCCATCCCATCGAATCAGACCCCTGTCAGTGTATTGTTGAGGTTGCGCATGAGTGCGCACGATGGTCATTATGCAGGAGGCCTTGTCGATGGCGCTCGCATTCTGCAGCTTTTTGGAGATTTAGCTACGGAACTTCTTATTCGTTATGATGGAGACGAAGGTCTTTTTAGAGCTTATGAGGAAGTAGAGTTTTTGGCTCCTGTTTTTGCTGGAGATTATATCGAGGCAACTGGAAGAATCATTCGGGTCGGAAAGACTTCTCGGTCTATGGAGTTTGAAGCAAGAAAGGTAATTCAGCTTCTCCCACTAGATCGAGGCGGAATTGCAGCTTCTTCGGCTGAGATCCTCTTAAATCCCCTTGTTGTTTGTCGGGCAAAAGGTACCTGTGTAACTCCGCTCCAGCTTCAGAGAAAGGTCATGAAATGCGATTAAATGATCATTATGATTGGATTGTTTTAGGGACGCACCCTGCAGGCTTATTGAGTGCTGCTCTCGTTGCTCGGCTAGGCCTTTCTGTTTTAGTTGTTCCAATGACCGAAGCCACCCATCGCTTTGTCTCCCCTCAAGGAAATCTCTTAGAATTAGAATCAAATTATTTGATTGGTTTGGGTCAGTCTTCAGGAGCAAATGGATTAATTAGAGAATGTTTAAAAAATCTTGAAATTTCTCCGCTAGAGGAAGAACTTATTCACTCGGAGCGTGGGTTAGTTCAAGTCTTAACTCAGAATATTCGTTTTATACTTAAATCAAATGAGTCACTGATGTTTGAGTTGCAAAAAGAGTTCGGTAAATCTTCAGTAAGTAGCATGGGGTTAGTAAGTGCTCTTAAGTATACAGAATCTGAGTATCTTACTTTTTGGCGTAATCTCCCTAAGAGGCTTACGGTTAGTCAGACTGGAAAATCAAAGAGCAGTGAACCCAAAACTATCTCAGAGTTACGTCGTAAACTCATTAAAAATTTGAAAAACCAAGAAATCGTTAATACTTCGTGGCTTTCAACTCGACTTAGTATTTCTGAATTTGCACAGAAATTAGGAATTGCAGATTTTGGAGAGATTTGTGCTGGATTGTGGCATGCAATTACATTAGGAATAAATATAAATCCAGCTCTCTTTGATATTTTACATGTTTTTAGTCTTTCTCGAACAGGAGGCTCTTTTAAAGGAGGAATCCGAGCGTATCGAGAATTTTTATTAAAACTGGGGAAAAAATTTGGCGTACATGTGCCACCGGATATTGAGTGCCGAAGAATTTTTATAGAAAAGGGAAGGTTCGCAGGAGTTCAAATCACTGGCCGAGGAACCATGATTTCTGGACGCGCTGCAATTCTTGGCTGTTCGATGGAACGGGCTCTTGAAAAAGCAGTTTATACTGGAATCAATTGGCTGCATAAGTGCAAAAAAGCCCCTCATCCCTCTGGTTGGAAATTTACTCTTGCTATAACAGTTCATAAAAATTCTATTCCAAAAGAGATGATGTCTCGAATCGTTTGGCAGCAAAAAAATGCACCTCCTTTAGAAATAGAAGTTATTCATCCTAAAGATATGGGCTTGCAAGAGGATGATTCTAGATTTTTATATATAAGAACAATCATGCCCTATACTTTGGAAAGTCTAAAATGCGATTATCAGCGGCTGATTGCAGCTCGAATGCTCAGGCAAGTCATAGAGATTTTGCCTTTTATAGAGGCTCATATTATAGAAATTTATCCTAACTTTAATTTAGAGGGGACTGAAATGCTGAAAGTTTATGATTTTGGCTCTCTTGCTGGGATTCCCGATGACCTAAAAGTATATACTGGAAATGGACTAGGGAATACTTCAGGAATTCAGGGGCTCTCTATTGCGTCTGATGAATCGTATCCATTTTTGGGTAATTTTGGAGGCACTGTTGCTGCTATTGAATCAGTAGCTCGAGTGGCCCGTCAGCTTGGCCATGCTGGCCCTTTTGTTTAACTGTTTTTAATTTTTATGCGTATATTAATTTTTCATCCTACTTTTCTTCCACCTCGCGACTATGGAGGAATTGAACGTGTTGTACTTTGGCTTACTCGAGGCTTAATAGAAAATGGTCATCAAGTTTATGTTGCAGCACTTGCTGGGAGTCGTGTTCCGGATGGCTGTAGTTTGATAGAGGCGGAAAGAAAAGCTTATTCTGCAGAAGAGCTATCTCAACTGTTTCCTAAAGGCTTGGACATCGTTCATTTCATGGCCCCTCTTGCTGAGAAAGTTTGGTCTCAACTTACTGTTCCAGCATTGTTAACAGTTCATGGAAATGGTCAATGCGGGCAGATATTTCCGAAGAACACTGTTTTTTTAAGTCAGAATCATGCTAGGAGGCATGGGGCTGAATACTCTATTTACAATGGCATTGATCCTTCTGAATATTTATATCGCCCTGAGTTTAAGGAAAATTGGTTTCTTTTTCTTTCCAAAACTAATTGGCGTGTAAAAAATTTATTAGGAGCAATGCACTATTGTCGATCTGCCGAAGTATCTCTTAAAATTGCAGGTGGAAATCGTCCTTTTTTTCAGCGACTTCAGTGTTCTATGAGGAAGTCTATGCAATGGATAGGGCCGGTTTCAGGAATTCAAAAAGCCAACCTACTTGCCCAGGCAAAGGCATTGATTTTTCCAGTGCTATGGCCAGAGCCGTTTGGACTGGTGGTAGCTGAGGCTTTGATGTCAGGTACTCCGGTGATTGCATCTCCGAGGGGAAGCTTGGTTGAAATGATTCCGCCTGATGTTGGCTTTCTTCCTCAATCCGAGAGGCAGTGGATCGAAGGACTTCAGGGGTCATTCGAAAATTGGAATCCTGAGCGTTGTCGCCAGTGGGCCCTTGAAAAATTCCATTTTATTCGGATGGCTGAAAATTATGAAAAAGCATATCAAAAAGTTGTTTCCGGCAATCTGTTGAATGAAAAAAATCCTGTAGTTGGAAATTGGAGGAACGAGTGATTTCAAGATATTCTAGACCAGCAATGGCTGGTGTTTGGGAGGATCGCTACCGCTATTTAGTATGGCTTAAAGTGGAGATGGCAGCATGTGCTGAATGCGCGTCTGAGGGTTTTATTCCTAAAAAAGATTGGATAGAACTTCAAAAAAAAGTAAAAATACTCATAAAAAAAGGAGGAGTTCAGCCTAAAAAAGTGGAGGAATACGAAGCTGTTTTACGTCATGATGTGATTGCGTTCACAACCGCAATTGCAGACGAAGTAGGAGCGGTTTCCAGGTATATTCATTTTGGACTCACTTCATCTGACATTGTAGATACTTCTTTGTCGATCTTGATTCAGGAGGCTGGAGAGCAGCTGCTTGCAGGCGTAGATATTTTTCTCAAAACTTTAAAAAAAAATGCTGAAAAATTTAAAGACCTCCCAACAATTGGACGTTCTCATGGAATTTTTGCAGAACCCACCAGTTTTGGTCTCAAGTTTTTAAGCTGGTATTGTGAGTGGCAGCGGAATAGAGACCGTCTGGTCTGCTCCCTCGAACGCATGCGAGTGGGAAAGCTTTCAGGAACGGTAGGTGTGAATCCTCATTGGAGCCCTGATTTTGAGCAGAGAGTTTTGGAAAAATTGAATCTGCGACGGGAAGAAGTTAGCACTCAAGTCATTCCGAGGGATCGGCATGCTGAGTTGATGAGCGTATTTGCACTTCTAGGCTCTTCACTCGAAAGGATTGCCATTGAGCTGCGTCACCTTCAGAGATCTGAGGTAGGCGAAGTGATGGAGGGATTTCGAAAGGGCCAAAAGGGATCCAGCGCAATGCCTCACAAGAGAAACCCTATTTCTTCTGAGAATCTCACAGGCTGTGCTCGTTTGCTGCGGTCTTATGCTCAGGCAGCCTTCGAAAACATTGCTCTTTGGCACGAGCGAGATATCAGTCATTCCTCGGTCGAAAGAGTGATTTTTCCCGATGCGACTTTGATTCTGGATTATGCTTTGGATCGGATGAATACTGTACTTTCTCAGTTGGTTGTTCGTGCTGATCGAGTGCAAGAGAACTTGACGCAGGCAGGTCCTACTGTGTTTTCAGGGCATTTTCTTCTGGAACTGGTTAAAAAAGGAGCAACTCGAGAACAGGCTTACGGCTGGGTTCAGGATTGTGCTCTCGCTTCTTTGGAGGGACGAGGAGATTTTATTGAGCTTTTATCTCAACATGACGAAATAAAGAAGAGGCTCACGGAGAAAGTCATTCGCGAACTCGGATCAGTTCATCATCAATTGAGAAATGTAAGCGAAATTTATTTGAGAGTATGGGACTTGGTAGGTTTGCCTGAATAAAGAAGGTTATGAAATGCACTGGCTACAGCGGCTTTGGAGGGAAGATCAAGCTCAAGCAACGACTGAATATATTTTACTCCTCGCTGTGATCGTTGGGCTCGTGGTTACACTCGTTAAAAAGCTAGTTCAGCCTGTTTTTAAGCGGTTGCTTCAAGTACTTACGAGTAATATTGAAAGTAAGTTCTTTGGAGGGGATTTGCATACTTTTCGAGTGCACCGCTAGGTGAAAAAAAGTGAAAAACGAGACGGATGAACTAACCAAGG